>JARRQB010000052.1:8805-15884 GCA_037382265.1 Gammaproteobacteria bacterium
GGGGTGCAGCGCGGCGACGACCCCGGCCGCGCCGACCGCCTGTTGGAGCGCGTGTTGGGTTACCGGGTGTTCCCTGACCCGGCGGGGCGCATGAACCTGGACCTGCGTGCAATCGAGGGCGGCCTGCTGCTGGTGCCGCAGTTCACGCTCGCGGCGGATACCCGCAAGGGCACCCGCGCCGGGTTCTCGCCGGCCGCGGATCCGGCGCGCGGACGCGCGCTGTTCGACCATCTGCTGGCCCAGGCGCGCGTCCGTTATCCACAGGTCGCCGCCGGCCGGTTCGGCGCCGACATGAAGGTCAGCCTGGTCAACGACGGCCCGGTGACCTTCTGGCTCGAGACCTGAGTGGGTGGCGGCGTCGCGTCTCTGACAGTCGACGCGAATTTGCATACAATCAATGGTTTGAACAGACGACCCATCGGGGCCCGATCCGTCATGTCACGTAGCGCGCGCGTGGAACGCAATACCCTGGAAACGCAGATCGCCGTCGAACTCGAACTCGACGGCTCGGGCGCGGCCGAGTTCGAGACCGGCGTGCCCTTTCTCGAACACATGCTCGACCAGGTGGCCCGGCACGGCCTGATCGACTTGCGCATCGATGCCACGGGCGACCGGCACATCGACGACCACCACACGGTGGAGGACATCGGCATCACGCTCGGCCAGGCGTTTGCCGCGGCGGTCGGCGACAAGCGGGGGATCCGTCGCTACGGGCACGCCTACGTGCCGCTGGACGAGGCCCTTTCGCGCGTGGTGATCGACTTCTCGGGTCGGCCCGGGCTCGAGTACAACGTCGACTTCGTGCGCGCGGCGGTCGGCGGTTTCGACGTGGACTTGTTTCGGGAGTTCTTCCAGGGCTTCGTCAACCACGCCAGGGTGACCCTGCACGTGGACAATCTGCGCGGCGACAATGCTCATCACCAGGCGGAGACGGTCTTCAAGGCTTGGGGTCGGGCGCTGCGCATGGCCCTGGAAGCCGACCCGCGCCTGGGCGAAGCCGTCGCGTCCACCAAAGGCAGTCTCTGAGGAACCGTCGCATGGCCAGAACGATCGCCGTGATCGATTACGGCATGGGTAACCTGCGCTCGGTGTCGAAGGCTGTTGAGCACGTGGCGCCCGGTGTCGAGGTTCGGGTCACCGACGACCCGGACTACATCGGCGCGGCAGAACGGGTGGTGTTCCCCGGACAGGGCGCTGCGCGCGACTGCATGGCGGCGATCAGCCAGCACCACGTCAACCAAGCGGTGCGCCGGGCCGCGGCCGAGAAGCCGTTTCTGGGCATCTGCATGGGTCTGCAGGTGTTGATGACGCAAAGCGACGAGAACGGCGGTACGGCGCTGATGGACCTGTTTCCCGGCCGTGTGGTGCGCTTCGCCGCCGACATGCCGGGCGCGGGCGGCCTGCACCTGAAAATCCCGCACATGGGCTGGAGCCCGGTGGCACAGACCCGTTCGCACCCGCTGTGGGAAGGCATCCCCACGGGCAGCCGGTTCTATTTCGTGCACAGTTACCGCGTGGTGCCGGACGACTCCACGCTGACGGCCGGCACCACCGAGTACGGCGTGACCTACACCAGCGCGATCGCACGCGACAACGTGTTTGCGGTGCAGTTCCACCCCGAGAAGAGCGCCGACACCGGTCTACGCCTGCTCGCGAATTTCGTGCGCTGGACCCCCTGACAACCATTACCATCGGCGAACCCTGATGCTGCTTATTCCCGCAATCGACCTGAAGGACGGCCAGTGTGTGCGCCTGCGCCAGGGCCGCATGGAGGACGACACCGTGTTCTCCGACGACCCGGTCGAGGTGGCCGGGCGCTGGGTGGCTGCCGGTGCCCGCCGCCTGCACCTGGTCGACCTCAACGGCGCCTTCGCCGGCGCGCCCGTCAACGGCGCGGTCATTCGGGCGATCGCTGCCGCGCACCCCGAACTGCCGATCCAGGTCGGTGGCGGCATCCGCGACGAGGGTACCATCGAGGCCTACCTCGAGGCCGGGGTGAACTACTGCATCATCGGCACCCAGGCGGTGCAGGAGCCGGCCTTCGTCGCCCGCGCCTGCGCCGGTTTTCCGGGTCATGTGATCGTGGGTCTGGACGCCAAGGATGGCCAGGTGGCGATCAATGGCTGGGCCGAGGTGACCGGGTATCGGGTGGCAGAGCTGGCCTCCCGCTTCGAGGATGACGGGGTCTCGGCCATCGTCTACACCGACATCGGACGCGACGGCATGATGAGCGGCTGCAACGTGCCGGCAACCGCGGCGCTCGCCAAGGCCATCGGTATCCCGGTGATTGCCTCTGGCGGCATCACGGACCTGGCGGACATCCGCGCCCTGTGCGCCGCCGACACCCGCAACATCATGGGCGCCATCACCGGCCGCGCGATCTACGAGGGTACGCTCGATTTTGCCGCCGGCCAGCGCCTGGCCGATGAACTGACCGCCACGGAGGTGGCCTGAATGGGCCTGGCAAAGCGCATCATTCCCTGTTTGGACGTGGACGCCGGGCGGGTGGTCAAGGGCGTGAAGTTCATCGACATCCGCGATGCCGGCGATCCGGTGGAGGTCGCGCGGCGCTACAACGAGGAGGGCGCGGACGAGATCACCTTCCTCGACATCACCGCAAGCTCCGATGACCGCGACACCATCGTTCACGTGGTCGAGCAGGTGGCCTCCGAGGTGTTTATTCCGCTCACCGTGGGTGGCGGCATCCGCAAGGCGGAGGATGTGCGGCGCATGCTCAACGCCGGTGCCGACAAAATCGGCATCAACACCGCCGCGGTATTCAACCCGGAATTCGTCAAGGAGGCCGCCGAGCGCTTCGGCTCGCAGTGCATCGTGGTCGCCATCGACGCCAAGCGCGTCAGCGCCGAGGGCGAACCCGCGCGCTGGGAGATCTTCACCCACGGCGGACGCAAGCCCACCGGCATCGACGCGGTCGCCTGGGCACGCAAGATGGCCGACTTCGGGGCCGGGGAGATCCTGCTCACGAGCATGGACCGCGACGGCACCCGCATGGGTTTCGACAACGAGCTCAACCGGGCCGTGGCCGAGGCGGTGCCCGTGCCCGTGATCGCCTCAGGCGGCGTCGGCAACCTGCAGCACTTGGTCGAAGGCGTCAAATTGGGCGGGGCGGACGCGGTACTCGCGGCTTCTATCTTCCACTTCGCCGAGTACACCATCGGCGAGGCCAAGCGTTACATGGCCGACCACGGTATCGAGATGCGGCTGTGAACGACGTCCTCGATCAGCTGGCCGAGGTCCTCGAGCAGCGCAAGCAGGCGGACGCCGACGGTTCCTACGTGGCGAAGCTCTACGCCAAGGGGTTGGACGCCATCCTGAAGAAGATCGGCGAAGAGGCGACCGAGACCGTGATGGCGGCCAAGGACGGCGACCCGGCCAGGCTAGTGCACGAGACTGCCGACCTGTGGTTCCACACCCTGGTATTGCTGGCCCAGCAGGGGCTCGGGCCGCGCGACGTGCTAGCGGAACTCGAACGGCGTTTCGGCTTGTCCGGCCTGGAGGAAAAGCGCCGCCGCGGCGACTGACCCAGCGGCGGCGTTAACCACGACCCCGCGCGCTGGGTTATCATCCGGCGCTTGCGGGCAGTCCCGGCGGCTGTTCCGGTCACATTTACAAACGCCCCCAGGGGGCGGGAGACAGAGATGGGTTTCGGCGGCATCAGCATTTGGCAGCTCCTGATCATCCTGGTCATCGTCCTGCTGCTTTTCGGTACCAAGCGGCTGCGCAATCTCGGGTCCGATCTGGGGAACGCGGTGAAGGGCTTCAAGAAGGCGGTCGACGACGGTGGCAAGAAGGACGACGAGCCGGAGAAGCTGGAATCAGCGCAGAAGGACGACGTGATCGAAGGTCAGGCGGCTCGCGAGCAGGCGGCACGCGAAAAAGACAAGACCTGAGCGGCGTTAGGCGGCGCTCAGGCCGTTGACACGGGTTAGCGATGTTCGACGTCGGCTTCTTCGAACTCATCCTGATCGGGCTGGTGGCCCTGCTCGTCGTCGGTCCCGAGCGCCTGCCCAAGGTGGCCCGGACCGCGGGGCTTTGGCTCGGCAAGGGCAAGCGCATGCTCAGTTCGGTGAAGGCCGACATCGAGCAGGAGATCAAGGCCGACGAGCTCAAGCGCATCCTCGCCGAGCAGCAGCGCGCCAACCCGATGCACGAGATCCTCGACGATACCCGCAAGGCGGTCGACGGACTGAAATCCTCTACCGAGTCGGCCGTCCGGCCCGGCAGTGGAAAGCCCCCCGCGGCAAAGGATTCATCGCCCCCGACGAAGCCCGATGACGGATCCAAAGACGCCTGACGTCGAGGCCCCCTTCATCTCGCACCTGGTGGAGCTACGGGACCGTATCCTCCGCATGGTGCTGGCGATTTTGGTCGTGTTCATCGGCCTGTTTCCCTTCGCCAACGACATCTACACCTTCATTGCCGGCCCGCTGATGGCGGTGCTGCCCGAAGGTACCAGCATGATCGCCACCCAGGTGGCCTCGCCCTTCCTCACGCCTTTCAAACTGACCCTGTTCGCGGCGGTGTTCGTGACCATGCCCTACCTGCTGCACCAGCTGTGGGCATTCATTGCGCCGGGGCTGTACCGACACGAGCGCCGGCTCGCGTTGCCCCTGCTGGCCTCGAGCATTGTCCTGTTCTACGCCGGTGTCGCGTTTGCCTACTTCGCGGTGTTTCCACTGGTATTTGCCTTCCTGACCAGCGTGGCGCCCGAGGGCGTGGCGGTGATGACCGACATCGCCGCTTACCTCGACTTCGTCCTAACCCTGTTCTTTGCCTTCGGCCTGGCCTTCGAGATCCCGATCGCCACCATCCTGTTGGTCTGGGCCGGCATGACAACGCCCGAAGCACTGCGGTCCAAGCGACCCTACGTCATCGTCGGGGCGTTCGTCCTGGGCATGCTGCTGACGCCGCCCGACGTCATCTCCCAGACGTTGCTGGCGATGCCGATGTGGGTGCTGTTCGAGTTGGGACTGGTCTTCGCCACCCTGTTCGTCCGCCGGCGGGCGGCCGACGAAGACGAATCCGGGGCGGACGCCGAGGCGCCGGCGTCGGCGCCCCCTTCCGGCCCCCGGCCCGCTCCGGCCGCGGCCCCTGCCGGGGCCGCGGCGAGTGCACCCGTAGGCTCGGTCGACGGCGATCCGCCGGAGACCTGGGACGAAGGCCGCTTCGTGCCCATGACGGAAGACGAGATGGACGCCGAGCTCGACCGCATCGACGCCGAGGACGAGGATTACGAGGCCGAGTTCGACCGCCGTGTGGCCGCCGCCGAGGGTGAGCCGGACACGACCGCGTCAGAGTCGTCCCCCGCCGAGGTACTCGAGGATCGCAGCGCCCGCGTCGATGCCAAGCTGGCCCGGGTGCAGGAACTGCGCGAGGCGCTCGATTTCGACGGCATGCGCCGCCTGCTCTACGAGGTACTGGTCGAGGGTGAAGAGTCCCAGGTCACCGTGGCGCGAAACATCCTCGCCCAGCTGGACGAGCCGCCCGGCTGAGCATGGCGTGGCGCCTCAGCGGTAACGCATGCGGGTGCCGTGGGTCAGCGAGAGGGTGATCTCCTCGGCGCTCAATTCGATGGGGAACAGCACGCCGGAAATCTTGGCGCCGCTGATGCTGGCGCCCCGCAGATTGGTCTCCGAGAGGTCCAGCCCGCGCAGGTCGGCCTGCCGGAGGTAACAGCCGCCGAGGTCTAGCCCCCGCGCGTCCAGTCCCCGGAGATCCACCCCGCGAAGATCGGTGCCGCGCAGGTCGCAGGCTTCGCCGCCCGCGCGCTTCGCGTTGAACTCGCCCACTTCGCCGTGACGCAGGAGGCGGTAGAGGGGATCGTCGCTGGTGCGCGGTTCGGCCATGCTGGTCTGTCTCCCGTCGGCTGCTGCTTCAATTATAGAACCGCGGCGTCCGTCCGGTACGCCTGCGCCAGCCGGTCGGCCAGGATCTCGATCAGTCCGGGGTGCTCGGCGACCAGCGGGGTCGGGAGCACCCGCAGGCCGGGGACCTCGCTCTCGACCGCCGCGCAGATCTGCGCGATGTCGCCGCCGGGCCCGGCGTGCCGCCCCGGCGACAGGAACAGCATCGAGAGCAGGATGGGCGAGCCGCGGTCGGCCTCTGCCAGTTCCCGCAGGACCGTCTCCAGGAGCGGGCCGTTGAAGTCGTAAGCGTGGCCCTCGCGGCGTTCCATCACCGCTTCGAACAGCCGCCAGTCGGCATCGAGCGCCGCCCGAAGTTCGGCGGCGAGGTGACTGCGGACCGCGGTCACGGCGGGCACGGGCGAGCCGTGATCCACCAGGACGACCCGCCTGGCCGCGGCCCCGCACTGCTCGGCGGTTCGCCGGAGATGGTCGAGCAGCACGGCGGTGAGCCGCGCCTCCCCCTGCGGCAGGGGGCACAGCACCTCCGCAATGCGCAGGTCGAAGGGGCCGAAGTCGGCTGCCAACGCGACCCGGGTTTCCGGGATGAACTCGGTCAAGGCGCGGCTTTCGCCGAAGAATAGCGGCAGCACCAGAAATCGGCGCTCCCCGGCCCGCAGGCACTCGCGCACAAAGGGTTCGAACACCTGGGCGGGCTGACCGCCGAGACGCTCGGCAGGGATCTTGTGCGAGTGCAGCAGCGAGACCGGCGCCACCGCCACGCCGGCACGTCGCGTGAGCGCCGCGGCGATGCGGCGCAGGTTCAGGGTGGCCTCCGGCCGGCGCGAACCATTATCCACGAGCAGAATCCGCATGGGGGTCATCTCTCCGGGGTCTGGCATGGCATCGCGGTTATCGAATCGAAGCCGAAATGTTAGCCGGCCGCGCCCGGGGGCGTCAGCACGAAATCCTTCGGGTTGTGTCGCGGTACCGGGGGTCAGCCGGTATCGCCGGCCGACGGGGGCTGTTCGGCCCGGCTGACCTGGCGGTCGCTGAGATCGGAGATGAAGATCGCCAGCGCCATGAGCAGCGCTGCGAACAGCACCTTGAGCAGGATCGAGGCAATGCCGTTGTTCAGGTTTTTTTCCATCAGGGTATCTTTTGAGTTTCCCGGGTCGCAGTCGACGTGCCATCGGTCGCGCGAGTGGGCTCATG
>JARRQB010000053.1:0-7300 GCA_037382265.1 Gammaproteobacteria bacterium
CGACCGTGCTCGGCCCTTGGCCCTCGAAGCTCTAGACGCCGCAGGCGTCTAGAGCTTCAGCCCCTCGTGCGCCGCGACCGTGTGCATGTCCTTGTCGCCCCTGCCGGACAGGTTGACGAGGATACTCTGGTCCTTGCGCATGGTGGGCGCGAGTTTCAGGGCGTAGGCGATCGCGTGGCTGGTCTCCAGTGCCGGAATGATGCCCTCGGTGCGGGTCAGGGTGTGGAAGGCAGCGAGCGCCTCGGCGTCGGTTACCGCGTCGTAGCGGGCCCGGCCGGAGTCCTTGAGCCAAGCGTGCTCCGGGCCGACCCCGGGGTAGTCGAGGCCCGCCGAGATGGAGTGGGTCTCGATGATCTGGCCGTCGGCATCCTCGATTAGGTAGGTGCGATTGCCGTGCAGCACACCGGGCTTGCCGGCGCACAGCGGGGCCGCGTGCTTGCCGGTCGCGAGCCCGTCGCCGGCAGCCTCGACACCGTAGATCGCCACCTCCTGGTCGTCGAGGAAGGGATGGAACAGGCCGATGGCGTTGGAGCCGCCGCCGACGCAGGCGACCAGGGCGTCGGGGAGCCGACCGGTCATTGCGCGCATCTGCTCCCGGGCCTCGCGGCCGATGACGGCTTGGAAGTCGCGCACCATGGCCGGGTACGGGTGCGGACCGGCGACGGTGCCGATGATGTAGAAGGTGTCGTCGACGTTGGTGACCCAGTCGCGCATCGCCTCGTTCAGCGCATCCTTCAGGGTCTTGGACCCGGACTCCACACCCACGCAGCGCGCGCCCAGCAGACGCATGCGGTAGACGTTGGCCTCCTGGCGAGCCATGTCGACCGACCCCATGTAAACGACGCACTCCAGCCCCAGCCGGGCCGCGACCGTCGCGGTGGCGACGCCGTGCTGGCCGGCGCCGGTCTCGGCGATGATCCTGGTCTTGCCCATGCGCCGTGCCAGCAGCCCCTGGCCGACGGTGTTGTTCACCTTGTGCGCCCCGGTGTGGTTCAGGTCTTCGCGCTTGAGGAAGATCTGCGCCCCGCCGGTCTCGCGGCTCAGCCGCTCGGCGTGATAGATGGGCGAGGGTCGGCCGACGTAGTGCCTGAGGTCCGCGTCCAGTTCGGCCAGGAACTCGGGGTCCTCGATGTACTTCTCGTAGGCGAGGCGGAGCTCGTCGAGCGGCTCCATGAGCGTCTCGGCGACGAATATGCCACCGTAGGGCCCGAAGTGACCGTGCTCGTCCGGCAGGCTGGTCAGGCGCGTTTCACTGTTGTCCAAGGCGTACACCCCGCATAAAAGCCGTGATCTTGTCGGCGTCCTTGAGGCCCGGCTCGACCTCCACGCCACCGCTGACGTCCACCGCGTAGGGGCGGACCCGTCGTATCGCCTCTGCGACGTTGGCCGGCGTCAGTCCGCCGGCCAGGATGATGCGATTTGCCATGTCCACGGGAACCCGGTCCCAGTCGAAGGTGTCGCCGGTGCCGCCCGGCACGCCCTCCCGGTAGGCATCGAGCAACAGGGCCGATGCGCCGGCGTGGCTCGCGGCCTGCTCCCGGAGGTCGACATCCGCTTTCATTCTCACGGCCTTGATCCAGGGCAACCCGTGCGCACCGCAATCGGCGTCGCTCTCCCCACCGTGGAACTGAATCAGCGAGAGCCGCGCCGCCGCGACCGCCTCGGCGATCGCCTCGGGTTCGGCATCGACGAACAGACCGACCACGCCGACGAAGGGCGGCAGCTGCCGGGTGATCTCCGCGGCCTGCGCAGGGGAGACGTAGCGCGGACTGGCCGGGTAGAAAACCAGGCCGATCGCGTCGGCACCCAGGCGTACCGCATCCAGGGCGTCCCGGCGGCGGGTGATCCCGCAGATTTTAACCCGAGTGCGCATCACGGAACAGACGGTAACCGATGACACGCATTGAAAAAAGACGCAGAAGTTGGGGACGGATCGACGCCCTCGGCGGACCGCTGTTACCCCAGCCCCGTGAACGGCGCCGCCGCACCCGGCCGAGGGATGCCGAAGCGCTCGGGGTAGTCGACCCGCACGAGGTACAGGCCGTCGGGCGCGGCGGTGACCCCGCCCAGGGTGCGGTCGCGCAGGGCCAGGACCTCCGCCGCCCAGGCCTCCGGCTGTTCACCCTTGCCGATGGTGATCAGGACACCCGCGATGTTGCGCACCATGTGGTGCAGGAAGGCGTCGGCGGCGACGTCGAGGGCGAGCAGGTCGCCGTGACGCCGCACGCTGATCGCACGCAGGGTGCGCACGGGACTCTTGGCCTGGCAGGCGAGCGCGCGGTAACTGGAGAAGTCGTGGGTGCCGCGCAGCGCCTGCGCCGCGCGGTCCATGCGCCCGGCGTCGAGCGCCCGGCGCACCCAGGTCGCGCGGCCCGCGAGCAGGCTGGAGCGTGCCTGGCGGTTGAGGATCAGGTAGCGGTAGGCACGGCCGGTCGCAGCGAAGCGGGCGTGGAAGTCGTCCGCCACCGGTCGCGTCCACACCACGTTGACGTCGTCCGGCAGGTTGGCATTGGCGCCGAGCAGCCAGTTGCGCGGCGTGCGTTGCGCCCCGGTTTCGATGTGCACGACCTGCCCGACACCGTGCACGCCGGTGTCGGTGCGCCCGGCGCAGACCACGCGCACCGCGTGGGCGGCAACCCCGGCGAGCGCGGCTTCGAGCACCCCCTGCACGGTGCGCACGCCGGGCCCCTGCACCTGCCAGCCGTGGAACGCCCGGCCGTCGTATTCAATCCCCAGCGCGATTTTCATGGGTTCATACGGCAGAGGGGCGCCGGCGGCGCCCCTCGTGCGTGGTGTCGCGAACCGCTCAGCGGCTCAATTGCGAGAGCAGCCGCGCGGCATTTTCCTTCTGCGTGTCGCTGCCTTCCTCCTGGACTTCCTCGAGGATACTGCGCGCACCCTCGGTGTCGCCCATGTCGACGTAGGCGCTGGCCAGTTCGAGCTTGGTCTGCACCTCGTCCTCGCCGATGGCGGCTTCGTTGTCGGTGTCGTACAGGTCGAGGCTGGCGAGGTCGTCCTCGACCTCTTCCTGACCGAAGGCGTCTTCCAGGTCGAGCGACTCGTCGCCCGCCGCCACCGCGGCCTCGCCCGCATCGGCCAGGTCTTCGGAGAGCGTGCTCAGTTCGGTGAGCTTCTCCAACTCGGCCTCCAGCTCCGAGGGCTCCAGGTCGGTGTCGAGCTTCATCATCGAATCCGAACCCAGACCCTCGTCCTCGTCGCCCTCCAGGCCCTGCGGCAGGCTGCCTGGCTCCTCGCCCTTCTCGCCGAACTCCAGTTCGTCGAGGCTGATCACCTCCTGCTCGCGCTGCTCGCCGCGGGTCGCTTCGGTGGGGGGCAGATCGACCTCCAGAGAGGCGAGTTCTTCCTCGTCGATCGATTCCGCCACGCTGCTGAACGAGTCCTCGATGTCGCCGATGCGCTCGCCGAGGTGGCCGACTTCGGCCCGGCCCGGTGTGTCGTCCTCGTCCATGGCCAGGTCGGCGAGCTCCAGATCGTCCAGCCCCAGGTCGTCGCCCTCCGGCTCCTGGGCCGCTTGGGCGGCGCGCTCGGCGGCAGCGACGTCGGCGGCCGTGGCGAACAGCGGGTTCTCGGGATCGAGTTCGTGTCCCATCTCCTTGACCTGTTCCCAGGCCGCCGGGTCCGCCTGGTCCTTGCCGTCGGCCATCATCTCGCCGGCCAGCCGGACGAAGCCGGAGGCATCGCGGGTCGCGTAGAAGACCTCCAGCAGCTTGTGGCGCAGCGCCAGGCGGTCGGGCTGGTCCTCCATGGCTTCGCGCAGCAGCTTTTCGGCCTGCTGATAGCGGCCGTACGCGATGTAGACATCGGCCTCGGCGACCGGGTCGACCTCGTCGAGTTCGTCGCCCCCGGCCTCGGTGACCGCCGGTGCGAGTTCGCTGAGGGCCGAGGGCTCGGCCGCCGCCGCAGCGGCACCGCCGACGACGACGGGTGCCGCGGTCTCCGCGGCCTCGCTCCGCTGGCGCCCGCGACGGGCGACCAGCAGGCCGAGCAGCAGGCCAATCAGGACCACCACCCCCAGGGCGCCGGCCACCACAGGCGTGCTGAGCTGCTTGAGGAAGGCCGGCTTGTCGTCGACCGGCGCGGGCTCGGCGACCACCGGCGCCGGCGCGGCCGGCTCCTCTGCCGGTGCAACGTCCTGCCCGGCCGCCGGCGCGGCGACGGGCTCGTCCACCGGTTCTTCGCCGACCACGATCTCGTCGACCGCGGGCTCTGCGCTGCCGACGATCGTCTCCGTCGGCTCGGTCGGCGTCTCGATCGCTGCGGGCGCGCCCTCGCCCACGGGTTCTTCGCCCCCCTCGGCGACAGACGGCATCGGCTCCGCGGGCAGTACTTCGGCCTCGGCGGGGACCTCCGCCGGCAGCGCGTCGCCGGCCTCGTCGGTCGCCGCCTGCCCGGGCACGTCCTCCACGACCGCGTCCGGCTCGGGCTCGGGCGGCAGCGCCGGCTCGCCCGCCGCGACCTCGGGGACCGGCGCTTCGGCGGCAAGCGGTGCCTCGGCCGGCTCGGCGACGCCGGCCTGCAGCCGGGCCAGCTGGTCGTCCTTGAGCGTCAGCAGGCGCTGCATGTCCTCGAGTTGCTCGCGCAGGCGGTCGATGCGGACGCGCAAGGCCTCCGCCTCCTGACGCGTGGACTCCGCCTCTTCGCGCGCCAGCAGCACCTGGTTGCCGAGATCGGCCAGGGCCGGATCGTCTGCCACCACGCCTTCGCTGGCGCCGGGCGCGATGTCCATGTCGCCGGGGCGGGCGCTGGCGATGCGCAACTGGTCCTGCGGCGGCTTCGCCTCCGGCGCCGCTTCGGCCGCGGCGTCGACCTCGGTCTCGACCGGGGCCGCTGCGGCCGCGGCAGCGGGGGTCGGCGTCTCCTCGGCTGCAGGCGCCGGCGGTCGACCGCGTTGGGCCAGCCACTCGTCCTGCTGCTGCCGGAACATCGCCTGGGCCTCGGCCCGACTGATACCCAGCATCTCGTCGCGACTCGGCACCCGCAGGATCTGGCCGCGGAGCAAGTTGTTGACGTTGCCGTCGACGAACGCCTGCGGGTTGGCCGCGAGCAGCGCCATCATGACCTGCGTCACGGACACGCCGGCATCCGGCCGGACGCGTTCCGCGATGGTCCACAGGGTCTCGTTCGCCTGCACCGGACCGTACTCGGAAACGGGGGCGCCCGCACGCACGACCGGGGCCTGCGGCGCCCTGGCCTGCGGGCGCGCCGCCGCAACGGGCGCCGCCACGGCCGGCGGGCGGCGGGTCGTGGTCAGGGGTGGGTCGAGCAGCACCGTGTACTCGCGCACCAGGCGGCCGCGCGGCCAGTTGACCTCGACGAGAAAGTTCAGAAAGGGTTCGCGGATGGGGAAGTCGGAGGTGACGCGGATCACGGCGCGGCCGTCGGCCGCGACATCCGGGGTGAAAGTCAACCGGGTGAGGAGGAATCCGCGCTCGACGCCGGCGCGCTCGAACGCTTCCTGGGGGGCAAGCCTCACCCGCACGGCGTCGAGTTCCTCGTCGGCTACCGACAGCAGCGCGATATCGGCGTCGAAGTTCTGGTTAAGCACCGAGCGGGCCTCAATCTCTCCTAGACCGAGGCCATGGGCAGTCATCGAGGCGCCACCGAGGGCCAACGCCACTGCCAGAGTCAACTTGCGGACCATGAATCGTCTCCTACCTGTGCCGAACGTTCGGCACGTGTGTCCCGACGCGCCTTCCCGGGGGTCGCCGACCATTCCCGCGGCGCCGACCGAGGCCTTCCCCATGATCGGTGTACGACTGTCCGCCGACCATCTTTAGCTGTGCACTCCCCGGCGGGGTGAACCGGGTCACGCTTCGAGCAGAATCCTGACCATTCGCCGCAACGGCTCGGCCGCCCCCCACAGCAACTGATCGCCGACGGTGAACGCCGACAGGTACTGCGGTCCCATGTTCATCTTGCGCAAGCGGCCCACCGGGATCGCGAGGGTGCCGGTGACCTTGGCCGGCGTGAGTTCCTGCATCGTCAGTTCCCGATCGTTGGGTACGACCTTCACCCAGTCGTTGGCTTCGGCCAACCTGTGTTCAATGTCGTCCAGGGGGAGGTCTTTCTTTAGCTTGAGCGTCAGCCCCTGGCTGTGCGAGCGCATGGCGCCGACGCGCACGCAGATGCCGTCGATCGGTATCGGCCGGTGCTCCCGGCCCAGAATCTTGTTCGTTTCCGCCTGGCCTTTCCACTCTTCGCGGCTCTGACCGTTGTCGAGTTGACGATCGATCCAGGGGATCAGGCTGCCGGCCAGCGGCACCCCGAAGTTGGTCTGCGGAAAATCGCTGCCGTGCATGGCGGCGGTCACCCGACGGTCGATCTCGAGGATGGCCGAGGCCGGATCGCCAAGCAGGTCGTGGGCGGCGTGCTCGAGGTGCGCCATCTGACCGAGCAGCTCGCGCATGTTCTTCGCGCCCGCACCCGAGGCCGCCTGGTAGGTCATGGCGCTGACCCACTCGACGAGATCGGCCTTGAGCAGGCCGCCGAGCGCCAACATCATCAGGCTGACCGTGCAGTTGCCGCCGATGTAGTCCTTCTTGCCCTCGGCCAGGGCCTGCTCGATCACGTCCAGGTTGACGGGATCGAGGACGATGGTGGCGTGGTCCTTCATGCGCAGCGTCGAGGCGGCGTCGATCCAGTAGCCCCGCCAGCCGGCGGCGCGCAGCGCGGCATACACCTGTTCGGTGTAATCGCCGCCCTGGCAGGTCACCACGGCGTCCAGCTGCCGCAGGGCCTCCAGGTCGTAGGCATCGGCGAGCGGCGGGGTGTCCTTGCCGATGTCCGGCCCTGCCTGCCCGATCTGCGACGTGGTGAAGAACACCGGCTCGTCGATGGCCGCGAAGTCGTTCTCCGCGCGCATCCGATCCATCAGGACCGAGCCAACCATACCGCGCCAACCCACGAATCCCACACGCTTCATCTGCTTCACCTGCTGGTTGCTGACGGATCGCGGGCGCGCGTCACGCCCGGAACTGCATTCCTTAGGATAACGCGTCCACCACCGCATCGCCCATCTCTTCGGTGCTCACCTCGCGCATCCCCGCGGACAGGATGTCCGACGTGCGCAGGCCGCGGTCGAGGACGCTGACGACCGCGGCCTCGATGCGCTGCGCGGCTGCGGACTCGTCGAGGCTGTAACGCAGCATCATGGCCACCGACAGGATCGTCGCCAGCGGGTTGGCGATGCCGCGGCCGGCGATGTCGGGGGCCGAGCCGTGGATCGGCTCGTACAGCCCCGGGTTGCCGTCGCCGAGGGAGGCCGAGGGCAGCAGGCCCA
>JARRQB010000054.1:0-7273 GCA_037382265.1 Gammaproteobacteria bacterium
ACCGCCAGGTGCTCGAGCGGGTCCTGCCCGAACTGGACGCCACCGGCCGCACCCTGTCGGTCAACCTGTCGACCCAGGGCCTGGAAGACGCGGGACTGCTGGACTGGGTGGAGGAGCAGCTGCGCCGCCACGGCGCCGGCCGGTTGCTGCTCGAACTCGCCGAGTACGGTGCCGAGGCGCACGTCGACGCGCTGCGGCGCTGGATGGACCGGCTGGCACCGTTCGGGGTGGAATTCGGTCTGGACCACTACGGGCGGGGGTTCTCCAGCTTTCGCTACCTGCGCGGCTTGAAGGCGCACTGGCTCAAGATCGACGGCAGTTTCGTGCGCGATCTCGAGCGCCAGCCCGACAACCAGTTCTATTTGCAGATCCTGTGCGAGATCGCCCACGGCCTGGACATGCGCGTCGTCGCCGAGTCGGTCGAGACCGAGGCGGTGTGGCGCCTGTTGCCCGGGCTTGGTCTCGACGGCGGGCAGGGCTTCTGGCTCGGCCGGCCCGAGTAGCCGGCCACGAACGCCCGGCACGCGGTGGCCGCGGGGTCGATGAGTTTTGCCTAACGTGCTGAACCGCAGGGGTTTGGTCCTGCGCCGGACGTTGCCACAACTTCGTAATGCTTTGTGCGCCAGACACTTGGCGACGACAAAATTCGGCGTTTTTGCCTCTCTGTCATAATAACGACACAAAGCTTCCGGACAATTCGGGCCTGTTTCGGCAGTTCGCGGTGCGCGCTCGCGGCACGGGGCGCCCTCGCGGCAGCGCTAACCCATTCCTTGTGTAAACTCCCCCCGGAGGATCTGGTTTTGAAAAAGTCACTCGCACTCGCCGCGCTCGCCGCGGCCGTCGTCGCCGGCACCGCGCAGGCGGCCCAGCGCGATTACATCAGCATCGTCGGCTCGTCGACCGTCTACCCGTTCGCCACGGTGGTCGCCGAGCAGTTCGGCAAGACCACGCGATTCAAGACGCCCAAGATCGAGTCCACCGGTTCGGGCGGCGGCCTGAAGCTGTTCTGTGCCGGCGTCGGCGTGGAGTATCCGGACATCACCAACGCCTCGCGCCGCATCAAGAAGTCGGAGCAGGACATGTGCGCCAAGAACGGCGTCACCGACGTCGTCGAGGTCAAGATCGGCTACGACGGCATCGTCCTGGCCAACTCCAAGGCGGCGCCGCAGCTGAAGTTGAGCCGCAAGGACATCTTCCTGGCCGTCGCCAAGGAAGTGCCGGACCCGCAGGACCCCGCCAGCGGCAAGCTGGTCGAGAACCCCTACCAGACCTGGAAAGACGTCAACCCGGCGCTGCCCAACGTCAAGATCGAAGTCCTGGGTCCGCCCCCGACCTCCGGCACCCGCGACGCCTTCGCGGAACTGGCGATGGAAGGCGGCTGCAAGAAGATCGACTGGATCAAGGCCATGAAGAAGAGCGACAAGAAGGCCTACAAGGCCGTCTGCCACACGGTGCGTGAAGACGGCGCCTACGTCGAGGCCGGCGAGAACGACAACCTGATCGTGCAGAAGCTCGAAACCAACCCGAACGCCTTCGGCATCTTCGGCTTCAGCTTCCTCGACCAGAACGCCGACAAGCTGCAGGGTTCGAACATCGACGGCATGGACCCGACCTTCGACAACATTGCCGCCGGCGACTACCCGGTTTCGCGTCCGCTGTTCTTCTACGTCAAGAAGGCGCACGTCGGCGCCGTGCCCGGCATCGCCGAGTACCTGGCCGAGTTCACTTCGGACAAGGCCTGGGGCGAGGACGGCTACCTGGCCGACAAGGGCCTGATCCCGATGCCGGAGGCCGAGCGCAGCCAGTTCGCGTCCAACGCCGAAAGCCTGGTGCCCATGGAACCCCTGAAGTAAGGGTCTCCGCAGCGGCACCAACCGAGTCCGGGTCGCGCCATGCCCTTGTCACTGCTCCTGCTGCTCGTCGCCGCGCTGGTCGTCGCCTCGTACTATCTGACGCGCCGGCGCTCGGTCGCGGTCGCCGGCGGGGCCGCGGGGGTCAAGGTCCTGCACTCGCTGCCGAGCTACCACGGCTTCTACGGCGCGCTGTGGGCCGGCCTGCCGGCGCTGCTGGTGCTCGGTCTGTGGGTCTCGCTCGAGTCCGGCTTCATCGTCGACCTGGTGGTGTCGGGTCTGCCCGACGATCTGCGCCACCTCCCCGACGCCGAACTCAACCTGGTGGTCAACGACATCCGCAACCTGGCCTCCGGCAACATCGTCTCGCGCGAGGTCGACCCGGTGATGCAGGCCGCGGCCGACCACTACAACAGCCTGCGCCAGATCAGTGCCGCTGCCATGACGGTTGTGGTGCTGGTGCTCGCCAGTCTCGGCGGCTGGATCGCCTGGCGCGCGGTCGCCCCCCAGATGCGCGCCCGCAACCGGGTGGAGG
Source organism: Gammaproteobacteria bacterium (assembly GCA_037382265.1). Taxonomy (GTDB): domain Bacteria; phylum Pseudomonadota; class Gammaproteobacteria; order Chromatiales; family Chromatiaceae; genus JARRQB01. The sequence continues at coordinate 2,386 of JARRQB010000054.1, forward strand.
GCATCCTCAAGGGCCTGTTGATCCTCAGTTCGACCCTTGCCATCTTCACCACCATCGGCATCGTGTTGTCGGTGCTGTTCGAGGCCATCCGCTTCTTCCAGGCGGTCCCGTTCTTCGAGTTCCTGTTCGGTCTGGAGTGGCGGCCGCAGATCGCCATCCGCGCCGACCAGGTGGGCTCCTCGGGCGCCTTCGGCGCCGTGCCGCTGTTCGCCGGCACCATGCTGATCTCCTTCATCGCCATGCTGGTCGCGGTGCCGATCGGCCTGATGTCGGCGATCTACCTGTCGGAGTACGCCAGCAAGCCGGTGCGCACCTCCGCCAAGCCGATCCTCGAGGTGCTGGCCGGCATCCCCACCGTGGTGTACGGCTTCTTCGCCGCCCTGACGGTGGCCCCGTTCATCCGCGACGTCGGTGCCTCGCTCGGTTTGGACGTCTCGTCGGAGAGCGCGCTGGCCGCCGGTCTGGTGATGGGGATCATGATCATCCCGTTCGTCTCCTCGTTGTCGGACGACGTCATCAACGCCGTGCCGCAGTCCCTGCGCGACGCCGCTTACGCGCTCGGCGCCACCCGGTCGGAGACCGTGCGCAACGTCATTTTGCCGGCGGCCCTGCCCGGCATCGTCGGCGGCGTGCTGCTGGCGGTGTCCCGCGCGATCGGCGAGACCATGATCGTGGTGATGGCCGCGGGGCTGGCGGCCAACCTCACCGCCAACCCGCTGGAGAGCGTCACCACGGTGACGGTGCAGATCGTGACCCTGCTGGTCGGCGACCAGGAGTTCGACAGTCCCAAGACGCTGGCCGCGTTCGCGCTCGGCCTGCTGCTGTTCGCCGTGACCCTGGTGTTGAACGTGATCGCACTGCACGTGGTACGCAAGTACCGCGAGCAGTACGAGTGAACTCGGGAGAGGACGAGACATGGCCGCCACGCAACCGAGAAGACGTGTCATCGACCAGGTACAGGCCTCGCTGGGCCGGCGCTATGCCCGCGAGCGCCGCTTCCGCCTGATGGGCATGGCCGCGGTCACCCTCGGCCTGGTGTTCGTCGGCATCCTGTTCACGACCATCGTGTCCAAGGGCTACACCGCGTTCGTGCAGACGCACATCGCGCTCGAGATCGCGTTCGCCGAGCGTACGGTCGACCCTTCCGGCAACCGCGACCCGGCGGAGATCGCCCGGGCCGACTACCTGGGGCTGGTCAAGCAAGCCATGCGCGAGACCTTTCCCTGGGTGAGCGGGCGGCAGGACAAGCGCGAGCTGTACAAACTGGTCAGTTCCGGGGCGAGCTACCAGCTCGGCGACCTGGTGGTCGACAATCCGGCGCTGATCGGCACCACGCAACGGGTCTGGCTGGTCGCCGACGACGACATCGACGTCTACGCCAAGGGCCGGGCCACGCCGATCTCGATCCTGGGCACCGACGGCGTCGGCTCGGCCACCGGCACCACCGGCCGGATTCAGGTGTTGTCGACCGCCAACGATTTCACCGCGGTCCTGGCCGACGTCAAGCGGCGCCTGCAGCAGGTGGCGCGCGCGAAGGAGCGCGACCTGCTGACCCAGGAAACGCTGCTCGACAACGCCCGCGAGCAGGTGACGCGGCTGGAGGCCGATTTGGCCGCGGCGCGCCGCGGCGGGGACCCGGCGACAGTGGCGGAACTGGAGACTGAGCTGGCGTCGGCGCACACCGAACAGGCGAGCGTCGCCAACTACATCGCGACCATCCGCTCGCAGATCGTCGACCTCGAGCAGCGCGCCAACACCCCCGGCGGCGAGGAACGCCTGACCCCGGAGATGCCGAGCTACCTGGTCGCGATCAACGGCGGTCTGGTCAAGGCGACGGCGGTATCCGATGCGGGGATCAGCGGCGAGGTCCTGGTGCCGCTCGCCTCCGCAGCGGAGGCCGCCCCCGGCACCTGGGAGATAAAGGTCCTGGAGACGCCCGAGTCGTCGCGCCGCGTCAAGGACAACAGCATCGCCTGGATGATGTACCTCGAGGACAAGGGCCTGGTCGAGAAACAGTTCAACACGGCCTTCTTCAGCAACGGCGACTCCCGCGAGCCGGAGCTCGCCGGCATCGGCGGCGCCGCCATGGGTTCGTTGTTCACCCTGCTGGTCACGCTGCTGCTGTCGTTCCCGATCGGCGTCGCCGCGGCGGTCTACCTCGAGGAGTTCGCACCCAAGAACCGCTGGACCGACCTCATCGAGGTGAACATCAACAACCTGGCGGCGGTGCCGTCCATCGTGTTCGGCCTGCTGGGTCTGGCGGTGTTCATCAACTTCTTCGGCCTGCCGCGTTCCGCGCCGCTGGTCGGCGGCCTGGTGCTCACGCTGATGACCCTGCCGACCATCATCATCGCCAGCCGCGCCGCGCTGAAGTCCGTCCCGCCGTCGATCCGCGAGGCGGCGCTGGGCGTGGGCGCGTCCAAGATGCAGACCATTTTCCACCATGTGCTGCCGCTGGCGATGCCGGGCATGCTGACCGGGACCATCATCGGCATGGCCCAGGCCCTGGGCGAGACCGCGCCGCTGTTGATGATCGGTATGGTGGCCTTCATCGTCGACATCCCCGGCGGGGTGACCGACCCGGCGACGGTGTTGCCGGTGCAGATCTTCCTCTGGGCGGACAGCCCCGAGCGCGCCTTCGTCGAACGGACGTCCGCCGCCATCATGGTGCTGTTGGCGTTCCTCATCGCCATGAACGCCTTCGCCGTCGTCATGCGGCGCCGCTTCGAGCGCCGCTGGTAGAACGAGAGAACCGAACTTTGAGGTTGCAGCTATGGCCAACGTGATCGAGAGCACCGCCGTGGTAGACGAGAAGGAGCCACAGACGGGCAGCGCGACCCACACCCGGGAACTCGGCGCGGGCTTCGAGACCATCGGCGAGGTCCGAGCGGAGAACCCCCGCATGGAGTGCACCGGCGTCAACGTGTTCTACGGCGACAAGCACGCCATCAAGGAGGTCAGCCTGGACGTCGGCCAAAACGAGGTCGTCGCCATGATCGGGCCGTCCGGCTGCGGCAAGTCGACGTTCCTGCGCTGCCTCAACCGCATGAACGACACCATCGAGGGGTGCCGCGTGAGCGGCGAGATCAAGCTCGACGGCCAGGACGTCTACGACAAGCGGCTCGACGTGGTGCCGCTGCGCGCTCAGGTCGGCATGGTGTTCCAGAAGCCCAACCCCTTCCCCAAGTCGATCTACGACAACATCGCCTACGGGCCGCGGATCCACGGCCTGGCGGCCAACCGCGCCGAACTGGACGAGATCGTCGAGACCAGCCTACGCAAGGCCGGCCTGTGGGAGGAGGTCAAGGACCGCATGGACCAGCCCGGCACCGGTCTGTCCGGCGGCCAGCAGCAGCGCTTGTGCATCGCGCGCACCATCGCCGTCTCGCCCGAGGTGATCCTAATGGACGAGCCGTGCTCGGCGCTCGACCCGATCGCCACCGCCAAGGTCGAGGAGTTGATCGACGAGCTGCGCGAGAACTACAGCATCGCCATCGTCACCCACTCGATGCAGCAGGCCGCCCGTGTGTCGCAGCGCACCGCCTACTTCCACCTAGGCAACCTGGTCGAGGTCGGCGAGACTACGCAGATCTTCACCAACCCGCGCCACAAGTTGACCGAGGACTACATCACCGGCCGCTTCGGCTGAGCCGCTCGAGGGGACCGGACACGCCGATGGGGGCCAGGGGTGGGGAGCACATACTTTCCCGGTTCGACGACGACCTCGACGGCCTGCGGGACTTGACGCTGCGCATGGGCGAGGCGGCCGCCGCCCTGGCCGCCAAGGCGGTCGACGCGCTCGCCGGCGCCGATGCCGGCGCGGCGCGCCAGGTGATCCACCAGGTCAAGCGCATCAACGAACTCGACATGGAGGGTCAGGAGGAGGGGGTGCGCATCCTGGCCACGCACAACCCGGTGGCGCGCGACCTGCGGTTGGTGCTGTGCCTGACGCGCTGCGTCAGCGAACTCGAACGGGTGGCCAACCAGGCCAAGAAGGTCGCGCTGATCGCCCAGCGCGAAGTCGACGAGCCGTCCTACGCCAAGCTCGACGCCGCCATCTTCGCCGACGTACTGAACCTCTCGACGGTGGCCATGGACATGCTCGCCGAGGCCCTGCGCGCGGTGCGCGAATCCGACGTGGCCCTGTCGGTGGCCGTGGTGCGGGCCGACGAACGGCTCGACCAGTTGTTCGAGGGCGCCATGCGGCGGCTCGCCACCTACCTGTTCGAGGACGCGCGCAACATTCGCGGCGTCATGGACGCCATCATCGCGCTCAAGGCCATGGAGCGCATCGGCGACCACGCCGCCAACATGGCCGCCCAGCTGATCTTCGCCGTCAAGGGCGTCGACGTCCGCCACATCAAGGCGGAGACCCTCTCGGAGGACGTCCTCGAGCGCTGAGCCCCGGTCCTCAGGGTTCGCCGTAGACTGCGACCAGGTCGTAGAAGAAGGCCCCCCAAAACACCAGCAGCAGCGCCACGGCGGCGAGGTCCAGCCGCAGGCGCAGGCGAAACGGGCGGCGCGCTGGTGCATCGCGCTCGATCATGAACACCCGGTTCATCAGGGCGTCGAGCAGCAGCACGAAGAACAACAGCACCACCAGCGCCGGCGCCACGTAGGCGAGCAGCACCCCCATGCCCGTCGTCGGGTCCGCGTCGCTGCCGAAGCTCAGCGGCAGCAACAGCACCGTGAAGCCCAGCAGCACCAGCCGCATCGCGCCCACCTCAGACCACCGGATCATGCCGCCTCCCGTTCGCCCACCACCCGCCGAAACGCTGCCGATTATGGGCCCTCGGGCGGACACACGAAACCGCTGAGGTATAACGGAAAAACGGCAATTGTTCTCGCAAAGATCGCAAAGGACGCAAAGCAAGGCCTAGTCTTTCTT
>JARRQB010000055.1:0-13597 GCA_037382265.1 Gammaproteobacteria bacterium
CCTCCGCCATCGCCCCGGCCTCGGCCTTCAGAGCGGCCAGACGCAGCGCGGCATCGGTCTTCAACGGCCCTTTTTGCACGGCCTTGTACAGGCCCATGGCCGTCGCCGTCCTCCCGGTCTCTTCCTCGACCTGGCCGAGGTAGTAGGTCGCCTCGTCGTAGCGGGACCCCAGGTTACGCAGCGCCTGCAGTGCCGAACGGGCCTCGTCCCAGCGCTCTGTCTGAATGCCGAGCATGCCGATGGCAAACAGCACGTCCGCGTCCTCCGGCGCCTGTTCATGCAGGCGCTGGAACTGGGCCATGGCCTGCCCGAGTTCGTCGGCGTCGATCAGCAGGCGAGCGTAGGCGGTACGCACGACGTCGTCTTCTGGATACCGGCGCGTCCCTTCCGCGAGCACTTCCAGGGCCTCCGCCGAGCGGCCTTCGGCGATCAACACGCGCGACAACAGCACGCGCGGTTGGTCCCAGTCGGGCCGCAGCCGCAAGGCCTCGCGCGCGCTCGCCTCGGCCCCGGCGGCGTTGTCGGCGGCCGCCTCGACCAACGCCAGGGCGAAGTGGGCGGCGGCGTCGTCGGGGTGCATCGCGACGAGCCCGCGGGTCAGCTGCAGCGCCGCCGCCCGGTCGGATTCCTTGGCGAGCACGCTGGCGATCTGCAGAAAACCCTCCGACCCGGTGGCCGCGGCTATGCTCAGCAGGGCCTCGGCCTGGGCCAGTGCCTCGTCGGCCAGGCCCTCGCGCAGAAACAGCACCATCGCGATCTGACGGGCGCTCGGATCGTTGGGCGCCAACTCCACCCATCGGCGGGTGGCGCGCAGGGCGTCGTCGAGATGGCCGCGGAACAGGGCGATCCGGGTCGCCCGTTCGGCGGCGTGGGCATCGCGCGCGATGATCGCGGCGTGCAGGTAGTGGGCGTAAGCGGTACTGAGATCGCCGCGCTGGGCGCCGATCTCACCCACCAGGTAGCTGTAGACAATGTCGCCGTCGAGTTCGCGCGGCCCGCCTTCGGGCTGAGCGAACGGCAGCGGCCGTTCGGCAGGCGCCGCGGCCGGCGCGGTTGCCGCTTCGGCGGGGGCCGAACGGGTCAATTGGCCCTGGCAACCGGCCAGGAGCAGGAGGCCGGCGGCGGCCAGCAGTAGACGCAAAGGTTGCACGGATTCTGCTACAAGGACTTGGTTGGATTCCGCAGCTCAGTATATAAGGTTGCGACGAAACGCGAGACATCGCCCGCGAGGCCGCGCAAGCAACCCCGGCACTTGCTTTTAACCTCTTGATATTTCAAAATTTACCATCCGACCCCAGAACACCGCACCCGATGAACCTGATTGCCCTGGGCCTGAACCATACCACCGCACCGATAGACATTCGGGAGCGCGTTACGTTCGGTCCCGACATTGTGGTCGGGGCCCTGCGTAGCCTGTGTGCACCCGACTGGGTGAGCGAGGGCGTCATCGTGTCGACCTGGACCTCGCACCCTACACCTACTGCCACCAGGGCATCGAGGTGGTCCAGCACCTGCTGTCCGTCGCCAGCGGGCTCGACTCGCTGGTGCTCGGCGAGCCGCAGATCCTCGGCCAGGTCAAGACGGCATTCCAGACCGCCTGCGACGCCGGCACCAGCGGGAAGGTGCTGCGCCGGCTGTTTCAGCACACCTTCAGCGCCGCCAAGCAGGTACGCACCGACACGGCCATCGGCAGCAGTCCGGTGTCGGTCGCCTTTGCCGCGGTCAGCCTGGCGCGCCAGATCTTCTCCGACCTGTCCGAGCAGACCGCGATGCTGATCGGCGCCGGCGAAACCATCGAACTGGCGGCTCGCCACCTGGCACAGCACGGCATCGGCAATATCATCGTGGCCAACCGCACGGTACAACGCGCCTACGAACTGGCCGAACAGTTCAGCGGCTTCGCGGTCGGCCTGACCGAGATCCCCCAGCACCTGGCCGACGCCGACATCGTCATCTCCTCGACCGCAAGCCCGCTCCCCGTGCTGGGCAAGGGCACCGTGGAACGGGCGCTGCGCAAGCGCCGGCACCGACCGATTTTTATGGTCGACATCGCCGTGCCGCGCGACATCGAGCCGGAGGTGGCGGAACTGGCCGACGTCTACCTCTACACGGTCGACGACCTGCAGGAGGTGATCCAGGACGGGCTGCGCTCGCGGCGCGAGGCGGCCGAGCAGGCGAGCGAAATGATTCAATTCCAGGCCGAGGAGTTCATGACCTGGCTGCGGTCGCTCGACGCCGTCCACCTGATTCAGGACTATCGCCGCGGCGCCGAGCTGATGCGCGACGCCGTCCTCGACAAGGCACGCCGCCAGCTGCTGGCAGGCAAACCGCCCGAGCAGGTCCTCGAATACCTGGCCAACACGCTCACCAACAAGCTCATCCACACCCCCAGCACGCAGCTGCGCGAGGCCGGCGGAGCCGGGCGACGCGAACTGCTCGAGGCCGCCAACGCCCTGCTACAGCTCGGGCGACAAAGCGCCTCGGAATGAAGTCCTCGATCCGCCGCAAGCTCGAGCAGGTCGCCGACCGCTACGAGGAGATCACGGCGTTGCTTGCGCAGCCCGAGGTGCAGGGCGACCAGGACCGCTTCCGCTCGCTCGGGCGCGAGTACGCACAGCTCGAACCCGTGGTCGCCTGTTACCGCGACTACCGCGCGGCGGAGGCGGAAGCCGCCACTGCCGACGAGATGCTCGCCGACCCGGAACTCGCCGAACTGGCACGCGAGGCGCTGAGCGACGCCCGCGCTCGCCAGAATGAACTCGAACCCCGGTTGCAGCGCCTGCTGCTGCCCAGCGACCCCAACGACGCACGCAACGTCTATCTCGAAATCCGTGCCGGCACCGGCGGCGCCGAGGCGGCCCTGTTCGCCGCCGACCTGCTGCGCATGTACCTGCGCTATGCCGAGGCACAGCGCTGGCGTACGGAGACGGTGAGTGCGAGCGAGGGCGAGGCGGGCGGCTACAAGGAGGTGGTGACCCGCTTCACTGGCCAGGGCGTGTACTCACGGCTCAAGTTCGAAGCCGGCACGCACCGGGTGCAGCGGGTGCCCGAGACCGAGTCGCAGGGCCGCATCCACACCTCGGCCTGCACCGTTGCGGTGCTGCCGGAGGCCGAGGAGATCGATGCGGTGGAACTCAACCCGACCGAGTTGCGTATCGATACCTACCGCTCGTCCGGCGCCGGCGGCCAGCACGTCAACACCACGGATTCCGCGGTGCGCATTACCCACCTGCCGAGCGGCATCGTGGTCGAGTGCCAGGACGAGCGCTCGCAGCACAAGAACAAGGCGCGAGCCATGTCGCTGCTGCAGGCCAAGCTGTTGGCCGGGGCCCAGGCGGCGCAGCACCGGGCCCAGGCGGCCGACCGCAAACTGCAGGTGGGCAGCGGCGACCGTTCCGAGCGCATCCGCACCTACAACTTTCCCCAGAACCGCCTCACCGACCACCGCATCAACCTCACCCTGTACAAGCTGGACGAGGTCATGGAGGGCGCCCTCGACCAGGTCGTCGAACCGTTGACTCAGGAATACCAGGCCCAACAGCTCGCCTCGCTCGGTGACGACTGAGCCGCCGTCGGTGAGCGAGGCGCTCGCGGCCGCGCGGTCCAACCTGGCCGGGCTGCCCGACGCCGACCCGGCGCTCGACGCCGAGGTCCTGCTGGCGCACGTGCTGGGGCGCGACCGCAGCTGGCTGTACGCCTGGGGCGAACGCCGGCTCGAGCCCATGCATCAGGTTCGCTTCGACGAATTGGTGCGGCAGCGAGCAAGGGGCGTGCCGATCGCCCACTTGACGGGCACACGGGAATTCTGGTCGCTGCCGCTGGCGGTCACGCCCGACACCCTGATTCCCCGCCCCGACACCGAACTGCTGGTGGAGTGGGCGCTACAGTGCGTCCCGGTCGGCGCCGGCGCCAGGGTGCTGGACCTGGGCACCGGCAGCGGCGCCGTCGCCCTGGCGCTGGCCAGCGAGCTGCCGCGCGCCGAGGTGATTGCCAGCGACCGTTCGCTGGCGGCTCTGCGGGTCGCCGCGTCGAACGCCCGTCGGCTCGGTCTGCCCCAGGTGGGGCTGCTGTGCGGCGACTGGCTGGCGCCGCTGGACGCGCGCCCGAGCTTCGACCTGATCGTCAGCAACCCCCCCTACGTCGCGGCCGCAGACCCGCACCTGGGACGCGGCGACGTGGCTCACGAGCCGCGCGCGGCCCTGGCCGCCGGACCGACCGGTCTGGACGCTCTGCGCACCATCATTGCCGGCGCGCTGACGCGGCTGCAGCCCGGCGGCTTTTTACTGCTCGAACACGGCGCGGCACAGGCCGCAGCGGTACGCGCCCTGCTCCGGGCGGCAGGCTATACGGCGGTCGCGACGCGCCGCGACTTGGCCGGGCGGGAGCGGGCCAGCGGCGGACGTCGACCGGAAAACCTTGACGCCTATAGGGCTTAGGGGCAGCATTGGCCCTTATGGACGAAGCGACGGAAGACTTCATCAAGCTGCGTGAGATCAGTTTCAACACGCTGCACCCCGATCCGCGGCAGGCGTACGCGGCCGCCACGCTGCTCGAGGACGTCGCAGGCGTGCTCGAGCTGGAAGTGGTCGACGACGCGCTGCTGCGCGTGCGCTACCACATCCTGCAGACCACCCTGGCCGACCTCGAGGCCCTGGTCGAGGAGCGCGGTTTCCACCTCGACAACGGTATCATCCAGAAGGTGAAGCGCGCGCTCTACCGCTACACCGAAGAGACCCAGCGCGCCAACCTCGGCTGCACCAAGGGCGAATCCAACTGTACCCGAAAGGTGTTTGCCACCAGCTACCAGCAGCGCGACCACGGCTGCCGCGACGAACGCCCCCAGCTATGGCGGCGCTACCTCTGACGCGCTGTCCGGCGGCCGCCGGCCGGACCGGCTGAGATGATTCTGTTCATCCACGGCTTCGCGAGCTGCGGGCTGGGCGAAAAGTCGCGCTGCCTGATCGATCGCTTCGGCCGCGCCGATCTGCTCACGCCCGATCTCTCGCACGATCCCGCCTCGGCGGTCACCCAGCTCGAGTCGCTGCTGGTGCGGTACCCCGTTGATCTGCTCGTCGGTTCGTCGCTCGGCGGGCACTACGCCGTCTGGCTAAACCGGCGACACCGGGTGCCGGCGGTGCTGATCAACCCGGCCGTCGCGCCGCACCGGCTGCTCGCCCGCTACGTGGGCGGTCACCAGCGCTGGTGCGACGGGGCGACATTCCGGCTGACCACGGCGCACATCGCCGAGCTGGAACGCCAGTTCCGTCCCGAACTGGACCCGGGGGAACGCTATCTGGTGCTGCTCCAGGCCGGCGACGAGGTGCTCGACTACCGCGCGGCAGCGGACTATTTTCGGGCCTTCGAGGTCGTCGTTCTGCCCGACGGCAGCCACCGCTTCGACCGCCTGAGCGAGCAGCTGCAACGCATCGAGGATTTTCGTCACCGCACGGCAACCACCCCATGAGCAAGCCCCGTCGCCGACCGCTCGACATCGCCCGGATACCCCGCGAACTGGTGTTCCGCGACACCCTGCGCGGCCACCCGTTCACCTTCCACACCACCTGGGGTCTGTTCTCGCCCAAGGGTATCGACGACGGCACGCGGCTGCTGCTGGACCACCTGGATATCGTCCCCGAGGAGCGCGCCCTGGATCTGGGCTGCGGCTATGGCCCGCTGGGTCTGACCATCGCCCGCGAGGCCGTCCGCGGCGACTGCGTTCTGGTGGACAAGGACTTCGTCGCCGTGCAGTACGCCGGCCGCAATGCGCGGGAGAACGGTATCGAAAACGTCGAGGTGCTGCTGAGCAACGGCTTGGAACAGGTGCCGCCGCGGGATTTCACGCTGGCGGTCACCAACCTGCCGGCCAAAACCGGCAAGGAACATTATTACCTGTTCTTCCAGGACATCCGCCAGCGCCTGATGCCCGGCGGACGCTGCTACGTCGTGGTCATCAGTGGCCTGCGCCAGTTCATCGCCCGCGCCTTTGACGACGTCTTCGGCAACCACACCAAGGTCAAGCAGGGCAAGGCCTACACGGTCGCGTTGGCACGCAAGCACTGAGTCCGTCGGACGGTCGCCGGTTAAAGAACCGCGGCGGCATACCGTTAACCAGGCAAACCAGAAACTGAATTGCGCGCCGCCCCGGCTGGGGCCACGCGGCGGACTGTCGAGGAAACGTGATCATGGGGCAAGCGCTGAAGCCTGAGCAAACGGCCGAACTCCTGCGCATGACCGTGCCGATGATGACGAGCCACCAGGTGCCGGCGACACCGGCCAACTATGCGGTGTGGTTCGAGCACGTCAACGGGACCAACCCGGAGTTGTCGGCGGAGATCCAGCGCCAGATCGACTCCGGCCAGCCCTTTACCCAGGACGTCAACGACAACCTGTTCCGGCGCTTTATTTCCGAGTGCGACATTGCGCAGTTCGAGAAGGTCCGGGGCGAGATGGTCAATATCCTGCGCGAGGTCGAGGGCTCGATGGACGAGGCCGGACGCGGCGTCGACCACTTCAACGGCTGTGTCGCCGGCATCTCCGAACAAGTGGCGGTCAGCCGCAGCCTGGACGAGATCAAGGGGCTATTGAGCACGCTGGTGTCGGAGACCCGCGCCGTACAAAGCGTGTCCCAACAGCTGCGCGAACACTTCGACCGAAAGTCGTCCGAGATTCTGGCCCTGCAGGAGGAACTCAAGCGCGAACGCAAGCGGGCCCTCACCGACCCCCTGACCGGACTGGCGAATCGCCAGGCCCTGCTCGACGCCATGGAACAGGCACTCAACGCCAGCGAAGGCGCCGGGCCACCGGCGCTGCTCATGCTCGACATCGACCATTTCAAGAGCATCAACGACCGCTACGGCCACCTGATCGGCGACCGGGTGCTGCGCTTCGTCGGCGGCATTCTGCAAAAACAGACCAAGGGCAAGGACACGGCGGCGCGCTACGGCGGCGAGGAATTCGCCATACTGCTGCCGGACACCTCGCTTGACGGCGCCTGTGCGGTGGGCGAGACCCTGCGCTCGGTCATCGCCGAGGCCAAGCTGATTCGCTCGGACACCAAGGAGGCCCTGGGCAAGGTCACCACCTCGGTCGGCGTCGCCGTCCACCGCCCCGGCGAGGACATCCTGGAGTTCATCAACCGGGCGGACCAGGCGCTGTACGCCGCCAAGGCGGCAGGCCGCAACCAGGTCAAGACCGAGCGCTCCTTGCCACCGAGCGGGCAAAAGGCCGGGTAGCGAACCGCTGTCGACGGTTGGCGACGGGCTGACCGCGGCGCCTAACCGAGACCGCGGGCCAGCCAGGGACCGACTACGCGGCTCACGCCCAGCGGCAGGCGCTGCCAGGCACGGATGAACAGCTGGTACTTGGGGTTGCTCGGGTTGAGGTCGGGCACTGCGCCCGCCTTCACCAGGTAATACTCGTAGTGCAGGGGCTCCGGCTCGAAGCCCCAGTGCTTCTTGAAGCTGAACGAGCCGGTGTCGCGCTTGCTGCGGCCGTAGTCGAACACCCGAACGCCGCGCTCGGCCGCCCGCCGCATGACCTCCCAATACATGAAGTCGTTGCCGGCCACGGCACGCGCCGCCGCGGTACCGCCACCGTAGTAGGGCAGCACCTCGTCCCGAAAGTAGAAGTTCATGACGCTCGCGACCAGTTTTCCCCGCTGGGTCACGGACAACACCTCGCAGGCATCGCCGAACTCGCGCTTCAGCGCGGCGAAGTGGCGCTTGGGAAACACCGGCGTGCCGAGGTTGCGCACACTCTCCGAGTAGGCCGCGTAAAGCCGCTCGACCGCATCGTCGATCTCGCCGACCAGCCCCGCCTTGATGCCCTTGCGCACCATGGCGCGCTGTTTGCGGGGAATGGCCTTGAGGTTTGCCTCCGGGTCCGGGTCGAGTCCCTTGCGAAAGCTGAAATAGAGGTCCTTGCCCGGCCAGTCGGCCCGCTGCGGGCGGCGGTTGCGCATCTCCAGGTGATCGACGCCGAGCCGCTCGGCCAACGCCGTGGCGTGCCCCTCCAGCGCCGCACGCACAGCCTGGTCGTCGGCCAGGACCCCGCCATAGACGCAGAACGGGACCGAGATCAGGGCGTTGCCGAACAGCAGGTGGCGTACCTGGCCGAGCGGCAGTACACCGACCACCGCGCCGTCGCGCTCGGCGAGGCAATAGCGCATCGGGTGGCCGTAGACCGATTCCACGACGGACTTCCAACCCGAGCGATGGAAGAAGGTCCCTTCGGGGTGAGCCTCGACGTAGGCATCCCAGCGCGGGCGGCCCGCGGCGTCGAGTTCGTGAATACGGATGTCGCTGGCCACCTTCGTCTCTGTTGCGCCGCGGCTGACGAGCACCGGAGATCAGTTCTCCAGGCGCGCTTTCAATAGCGCGTTGACCTGTTGCGGGTTGGCCTTGCCCTGCGTCTTCTTCATGATCTGTCCGACGAAAAAACCAATCATCTTAGGTCGCTTGCCCTCGTCGGCCGCCCGATAGTTCTCGACCTGCTGCGGGTTGGCGGCAAGCACCTCGTCGACAACGGACGCGAGCGCGCCGGCGTCGGTGATCTGCTTCAACGGGCTGGCGTCCAGCCCCAGACCCTCCTTGTTGAGGGCACCGCTCAACTCGCCCGTCACCCAGTTGGCGGTCAGCTTGGCGTCGCCGCACGCGCGGGCCGCCTCCTCAAAGTACTCGGCCTGGGCGCGGCTCGCGGTCAACAGCTCGGCATCGTACTCGGATAAACCGTACTCGGCGTGAAAGCGCTGGCGCCTGGCGTCGGGCAGTTCGGGCATGTTCGCCACGACCGCCGCAATGAACGCGTCGGAGATCTCCAGCGGCAGCAGGTCGGGATCGGGAAAATAGCGGTAGTCGTTCGCCTCTTCCTTGGTGCGCATGGAGCGCGTCTCGTCCTTGTCCGCGTCGTACAACCGGGTCTCCTGGATCACCTTGCCACCGGACTCGATCAGATCGATCTGGCGCTCGACCTCGAAGTTGATGGCGCGTTCGAGAAATCGGAAGGAGTTGATGTTTTTCAATTCGGCGCGGGTACCGAACTCGGTCTGACCGGCCGGGCGCACCGACACGTTGGCGTCGATGCGGAACGAACCTTCCTGCATGTTACCGTCGCAGATACCCAGGTAGGTGACGATCTGGTAGATCTTGCGCGCGTAGGCCACCGCCTCCTTGGCCGACCGCATGTCGGGTTCCGACACGATCTCCAGCAGCGGCGTGCCGGCGCGGTTCAAATCGATGCCGGTGTGGCCGTGGAAATCCTCGTGCAGCGACTTGCCGGCGTCCTCCTCGAGGTGCGCGCGCGTGACCCCAATGACCTTGACCTCGCCGTCGTCCATGACCATCTCGACTGCTCCGCGGCCCACCACCGGGAGCTCGTACTGGCTGATCTGGTAGCCCTTGGGCAGGTCGGGGTAGAAGTAGTTCTTGCGCGCGAACACCGACCGACGGGCCACCTCGGCGTGCACCGCGGTGCCGAACTTCACGGCCATCTCCACCACCCCCTCGTTAAGCACCGGCAGCACCCCGGGCAGCGCGAGATCCACCGCGCACGCCTGCGTGTTCGGCGCCGCCCCGAAGGCCGTGGACGCCGCCGAGAAGATCTTCGAGCGGGTCGCCAGCTGTGTGTGGATTTCGAGACCGATTACTGTTTCCCAGCTCATTGCCAAGGTTCCGATCTGTCAGCGTCAATCGCGTCGGTGGTACAGGTCCTGGGACCGGGCACGTCCCAGCTGAACTTTTGTCCGGGCGGCCTTGGCCCGCGGCTTCGTCAAAACCCCGCGGGGGTTCTGAGGTGCCAGTCGGTGGCCTGCTGCAGTCCGTGCGCCGCACCGAGCAGCCGCCCCTCTTCGAAATAGTTGCCGATCAACTGCAGCCCCACGGGCAGGCCGTCGGGAGCCGGCGCGGCGGGCAGCGACATACCCGGCAGGCCCGCGAGGTTGACGGCGATCGTGTAGATGTCCGACAGGTACATGCTCACCGGGTCGTCGGCACGCTCGCCGAGCCGGAAGGCGGTGCCTGGCGCAGTGGGCCCGGCGATCAGGTCAACCTGCTCGAAGGCGCGCCGGAAGTCGTCCGCGATCAGCCGACGCACCTGCTGCGCCTTCAGATAGTAGGCGTCGTAGTATCCGGCCGAGAGCGCGTAGGTGCCGACCATGATCCGGCGCTTGACCTCCGTGCCAAAGCCCTCGGCGCGCGAGCGCTTGTACAGGTCCTCCAAGTCGACCGGGGCCTCGCAGCGGTGCCCGAAACGTACGCCGTCGTAGCGCGCCAGGTTGGAAGAGCACTCCGCGGGCGCCACCACATAGTAGGCCGGCACCGACAAGTGGGAGTTGGGCAGGCTGATCTTGACGATCTCGGCGCCGAGTTTCTCGAGTTCGCGCACTGCCAGTTCGACCGACGCCGCGACACCGGGGTCGAGGCCCTCCCCCAGGAACTCCTCGACCCATCCGATGCGCAGCCCGGCCACGCCGGCGTCGAGGCCGGCCAGGTAGTCGTCCACGGGGCGGTCGACGCTGGTCGAGTCGCGCGCGTCGAAGCCGGCCATGCCGGCCAGCAGCAGCGCCGCGTCTTCCGCCGAGCGCGCCATCGGCCCGGCCTGATCGAGGCTCGAGGCGAAGGCGATCATGCCGTAGCGCGAGCAGCGTCCGTAGGTCGGCTTGAGGCCGGTGATGCCGGTAAGCGCCGCTGGTTGACGGATCGAGCCGCCGGTGTCCGTACCGGTGGCCGCCACGCAAAGACGCGCCGCGACCGCGGCGGCCGAACCGCCCGAAGAACCGCCCGGCACCCGCTCGACGTCCCAGGGGTTGCGCACCGGGCCATAAAAGCTGGTCTCGTTCGACGAGCCCATGGCGAACTCGTCCATGTTGGTCTTGCCGAGCATTACCGCACCGGCCTGCTGCAGTCGCTCCACCACCCCGGCGTCGTAAGGGGCGACAAAATTGTCGAGCATGCGCGAGCCGCAGCTGGTGCGCACCCCGCGGGTGCAGAAGATGTCCTTGATCGCGACGGGTATACCGGTCAGTGGACCGCCTGCCCCCTTGCGCAGCAGCTTGTCGGCCGCCCGCGCCTGTTCCAGGGCCTGCGGCTCGGTGACCGTGATGAAGGCGTTGAGGTGCGAATCCAGGCTCGCGATGCGCGCCAGGTAGTGCTGCGTCAGCTCCTCGCTGGAGAAGGCGCCGGCGCGCAGGCCGGTCGCCAGCTCGGTGATGCCTTGTTCGTGTAGCGCCATGTCAGGTCCGTGGCCGGCGGGACGAAGGCCGCGTCATTCGATCACGCGTGGCACCAGGTAGAGGCCGGCTTCCGTGAGCGGCGCCACCGCCTGAAACGCCTCGCGCTGGTCACCCTCGTGCACCTCGTCCGGGCGCAGCCGCTGCACCATGTCGAGGGGATGGGCCATGGGCGCGATGCCGGCGGTATCGGCTGCATCCATCTGGGCGACGAGGTCGAGAATGCGGGACAGTTCGCCGCCCAAGGTGTCCGCCTCGTCGCCCGAAACGGCCAGGCGCGCCAGGTGGGCGATCTCCAGGACGTCGGCGCTTTCCAGGTCCATGCCAGATTCTCGTCGGGTTCCGCAGACAAGCCTTGGAAACTACCACAAAGCGGCCGACCGATGCACGGCGACGACGGGTAGTTCCGCCTTGCCCAACCCCAGCGCCGTTGCTAGATTAGGCGCCTTCACGTCGGCCGACCGGCCTCCCGAACCCATTTACCACCGACTTCACGCCATCGATCGGAAACCTCCATGTTCCTTAGACGCATCCGCGGGCTGTTCTCGAATGACCTGTCCATCGACCTCGGTACCGCCAACACCCTGATCTATGCGCGTGACCAGGGCATCGTGCTCAACGAACCATCGGTGGTAGCGATTCGCCAGGACCGGGGCCCGGGAGGCAGCAAGTCCGTCGCTGCCGTGGGCGAAGAGGCAAAAAAGATGCTCGGGCGCACCCCGAACAACATCGTCGCCATCCGGCCGATGCAGGACGGCGTCATTGCCGACTTCACCGTGACCGAGAAGATGCTGCAGTACTTCATCCACAAGGTGCACGAATCCAAGATCATCCGGCCGAGCCCGCGGGTGCTGATCTGCCTCCCTTGCGGTTCGACGCAGGTCGAGCGGCGCGCGATCAAGGAGTCCGCGGCCGGGGCCGGCGCGCGCGAGGTCTATCTGATCGAAGAGCCCATGTCGGCGGCCATCGGCGCCGGCCTGCCGGTCGACGAGGCACGCGGCTCCATGGTGCTGGACATCGGCGGCGGCACCTCCGAGGTGGCCATCATTTCGCTCAACGGCATCGTCTACTCCAATTCGGTGCGCATCGGGGGCGACAAGTTCGACGAGGCCATCATCAACTACGTGCGCCGTAACTACGGGACCCTGATCGGGGAGGCCACGGCCGAACGGATCAAGCAGGAGATCGGCTCGGCCTATCCCGGCAACGAGGTCCGCGAGATCGAAGTGAAGGGCCGCAACCTCGCCGAGGGCGTGCCGCGCAGTTTCACACTGAACTCCAACGAGATCCTCGAGGCGCTGCAGGAACCCCTGTCGGGCATCGTCGACGCCGTC
Source organism: Gammaproteobacteria bacterium (assembly GCA_037382265.1). Lineage (GTDB taxonomy): Bacteria > Pseudomonadota > Gammaproteobacteria > Chromatiales > Chromatiaceae > JARRQB01. The sequence goes on from JARRQB010000055.1 coordinate 12,559, forward strand.
AAGAAGGCCCTCGAGCAAACCCCGCCCGAACTCGGTGCCGACGTCGCCGAGCGCGGCATCGTGCTGACCGGGGGCGGCGCCCTGCTGAGCGACATCGAGCGGCTGTTGGAGGAGGAAACCGGCCTGCCCGTGATCATCGCCGAAGACCCGCTCACCTGCGTGGCCCGCGGCGGCGGCCGGGCGCTCGAACTGATCGACGAGCGCGGCGGGGAAATGTTCACGCTCGAGTGACGCGCCCGGCAGCGCAGACCCAAGGCGGGGAGGTCGGGCAATCAAACTGATATTCACAGCGGGGCCGTCCCACACCGCTCGGTTCGTCGTCGCGGTCGTGCTGTCGGTGGTGCTGATGGCGGTCGACCAACGCTATCACCACCTGGAGTCGCTGCGCGCCGCGCTGGCCGTCATCACCTACCCGTTGCACGTCGTCGCGGACCTGCCGGTCACTGCCACCCGCTGGGTTTCGGAGTCGCTGGCGAGCCGCGAGCGGCTGACCGGCGAAGTGGACCAGCTGCGAGAGGAAAACCTCAAGCTGCGCGCCCGGCTGCAGAAGTTCGAAGCGGTGCAGGCGGAGAACATGCGCCTGCGCGACCTGCTCGAGTCGTCGTTCAAAGTGGGCGACCGCGTGCTGGTGGCGGAACTCGCGTCGGTCGATCTCGACCCGTACAAGCAGCAGGTTGCCATCGACAAGGGGTCCGCCTCGGGTGTCTTCGAGGGCCAGCCGGTGCTCGACGCCCACGCGGTCATGGGGCAGGTCACCCACGTCTCACCCTATACCGCCACCGTGCTGCTGATTACCGACGTCAGTCACGCGCTGCCGGTGCAGGTGCTGCGCAACGGCCTGCGCACCATCGCCGTCGGCAGCGGCCGCATCAACGAACTCGACCTGCCCTACCTGCCCAACGACGCCGACATCCGCGAAGACGACCTGCTGGTGACCTCGGGCCTCGGCGGCAAGTTCCCCCCCGGCTATCCGGTGGCGCGGGTCTCGCAGGTGCGGCGCACGCCGGACCGGCCCTTCGCCCGCGTCGCCGCCGAACCG
>JARRQB010000056.1:0-7208 GCA_037382265.1 Gammaproteobacteria bacterium
CCGGCGGCCCCGCCCAGGGGGCGGTGTGAAGCACCACCAGCGCGAGCCAGCAGCCGGCGAGCAGCGCCAGGGAACCGGCCAGTGCCGCGGGCCGACGGGCGGCGGTGGGCGTCGCGCCGACGCCGCCGCCGAACAGCGCCACCGCAAACCCCAGCCACCAAACCGCCAGGCCGCCGACCAGCCACGGCGGCCAGGGCGAGTCGAGTAGATACCAGCCGAGCAGGCCGGCGGCGCCGAGCAGGGAGAGGTAGATGGCCCGCGGCGCCGCCGTCGCGAATCCCGCCAGCCGGGTGAATTCGACGCCGCCGAGCAACGCCACGGCCCCCAGCACGGCGGCAAAGGCGGCGCCCGGCAGCCACAGCACGGCCGCCACCGCGAGCGGGATCAGAATCAGCGCCGTCAGCACGCGGTTTTTCAACATCAGGCCCTGGACTTCACGGGCTTCTCTAGCTGGGCCCCGGTGTGGCCGAAACGCCGTTGCCGTCGGCCGAAATCGGCCAGGGCCGCACGGTAGGCCGCCGCGTCGAAGTCGGGCCAGAGGGTGTCGCAGAAGTAGAATTCGGTGTAGGCGCACTGCCACAGCAGGAAGTTGCTGATGCGCTGCTCGCCGCCGGTGCGGATAAACAGGTCAGGTTCGGGCAGACCGGTGGTGGCCAGTTCGCCGGCGAAGGCCGTCTCGTCGATGTCCGCGGCGGCGATCGTCCCGGCCGCCGCGCGCTCGGCCAGCCGACGCGCAGCCTGCACGATGTCCCAACGACCGCCGTAGTTGGCCGCAATCTGCAGGCGGAACCGCGCCTTGTCCGCGGTCCGCGCTTCCGCCTCGCGGATGCGCCGCTTGAGTTTTTCGGGAAAGGGCGCGACGTCGCCGATCACGGTCAGGCGGATGTCGTTGGCCTCGAGCCGCCGCACCTCGCGCTCCAGCGCGCTGACGAACAACTCCATCAGCAGGCTGACTTCGCTACGGGGACGGCGCCAGTTCTCGCTGCTGAAGGCGAACAGCGTGAGCGCCGAGACCCCGGACCGTATGCTCTCCTCGATCACGGCCCGCACCGAGGCGACCCCCGCGCGGTGTCCGGCGTGACGCGGCAGGCCGCGGCGTTCCGCCCAGCGGCCGTTGCCGTCCATGACGATCACCACGTGGGCCGGAACGGCTCGGCCCTCCCCGGCCAGGTCGACCGCATTGTCGCTGTTGTCCGCCACGCGCCGTTCCGGGCTGTTCTCACACCGACATCAGATCCTCTTCCTTGGCGGCGAGGACTTCGTCGATTTCTTTGATGTACTGATCCGTGAGCTTCTGGATGATCTCGTGACCGCGCCGCTCGTCGTCCTCGGAAATCAGCTTGTCCTTGACTAGGCTCTCCAGGTCCTTGTTGGCGTCGCGCCGGATGTTGCGCACCGCCACCCTTGCCTGCTCGGCCTCGTGCCGCACCACCTTGGTCAGGTCGCGCCTGCGTTCCTCGGTCAGCGGCGGCAGCGGCACCCGGATCACGGTGCCGGCGGTGTTGGGGTTGAGCCCCAGGTCGGATTCGAGGATGGCCTTCTCGATCGCCCCCACCATGTTTTGCTCCCACGGCTGTACGGCCAGGGTGCGCGCGTCTTCGACGTTGATCGCTGCGACCTGCTTGAGCGGCACGTCCGAACCGTAGTAGCTCACGTGCAAGTGGTCCAACAGGCTGGGATGGGCCCGTCCGGTCCGAAGCTTCGCCAAGTGATCCTGCAGCGCCTCGACGCTCTTCACCATGCGCTGCGTCGCGTCTGTTTTTATGTCGTCGATCATTTCGACTCTCCACTCGTCGTCACCAGTGTGCCCACATCCTTCCCATCCAGCAGCTGCTTCACGGCGCCGGGGGTGTTGATGTTCATTACGCGCAGCGGCATCCGGTGGTCGCGGCACAACACGACCGCCGTGGCGTCCATAACGCCGAGGCGTTCCGCGAGGACCTGATCGTAACTCAGCACGGGGTAGAACTGCGCGTCGGGATTCTTCATCGGATCGTCGCTGTAGACGCCGTTGACCTTGGTCGCCTTGATCAACAGATCGGCTCCGATCTCGATGGCGCGCAGACTGGCGGCCGAGTCGGTGGTGAAAAACGGGTTACCCGTGCCGGCCGCCATGATCACGACCTCGCCCCGTTCGAGCCAGTGCACCGCCTGGTGGCGGGCGTAGTGGTCGCACACCTGATCGATGCGCAGCGCCGAGGTGACGTGGACCGGCAGTCCCTGCTTGGCCAGGGCGTCTTTCATGGCCAGCGAGTTGATTACCGTCGCCAGCATGCCCATGTGGTCGCCGGTGACCCGGTCCATACCTCCGCCGGCCAACCAGGCGCCGCGGAAGATGTTGCCGCCGCCGATCACCATGCCGACCTGGATGCCCGCCCCGACCAGCTCGGCCACCTCGGCCGCGAGCCGGAGCATTACGCCGGGGTCGATGCCGAACTCGCCGGCACCCATGAGCGCCTCACCACTCAGTTTCAAAAGAATACGTCGGGGAGGGGTTGCTTCGGACATGGGGCTCCCGGGCCGTTGGTTTCCTGGCGGATTGAAGAACTCCCCGGGGCCTGGCCCCGGAGCGAACGCCTCAGTGACCGCGCGCTTGGGCCATGACCTCTTCGGCGAAGTTCTCCTGCTTCTTCTCGATGCCCTCGCCTACCTCGAAGCGGCGGAAGGCCACGACTTTTGCGCCCTGGTCCTTGAGCAGCTTGCCGATCTTGGTGTCCGGGTCCTTGACGAAGGGCTGTCCGAGCAGCGTCACCTCGGTGAGCCATTTGCGGATTCGCCCGTCGACCATCTTCTGGACGATGTCGGCGGGCTTGCCGCTCTCGTCGGCCTGGGCCTGGGCGATCTCCCGTTCCTTGGCCAGGGTGTCGGGGTCGACCTCGTCCTCGCTGACGCACAGCGGGTTGCTGGCGGCGATGTGCATGGCCAGGTCGCGCCCCAGCTGGGCGTCGCCGCCCTCGAGGTCCACCAGCACGCCGATCCGCACGCCATGCAGGTAGCTTGCCAGGGTACCGGTCGACGTCAGGCGCACGAAACGGCGCACGCTCATGTTCTCGCCAATCTTGGCGATCAGCGCCTGACGCGCCTCCTCGATCGTCGTCTCCTCGCCCTCGTGCAGCGGCTGGCTCATCAGCGTGTCGACGTCGACGGCATCACCGTCGAGCACGCGTTCGGCGACCGCATCTGCGAACGAACTGAAGTTGTCGTCTTTGGCGACAAAGTCGGTCTCGCAGTTGACCTCGACCATGACGGCCTTGCTGCGGTCGTCGCTCGCCTTCACCACGATCACACCCTCGGCTGCGGTGCGGCCGGCCTTCTTGGCGGCCTTGGCCTGACCGGACTTGCGCATCAGTTCGATCGCGGCGTCGATGTCGCCGCCCGTTTCGACCAGCGCCTTCTTGCACTCCATCATGCCTGCGCCCGTGCGTTCGCGCAGTTCCTTTACCAAAGCGGCTGTTATCGCCATCAGAACATCACCTCTGAAATCTATTTTCTAAGCGGGAATCCGTAAGCGCGACCGTACCTGGCCGGTCGCCCGGCCGAGGGTGGCTGCAGGTGCTTTGCGCCGTCGCCTCAGGCCCCGGCTTCCGTCTTGGCCTCGTCGACCTCGATGAAGTCGTCTCCTCCCGAGGCGACCGACTGAACCGCGGCGGTACGGCCTTCGAGGACTGCCGCAGAGGCACCCTGAACGTACAGCTGTACAGCGCGGATGGCATCGTCGTTGCCCGGGATCACGTAGTCGATGCTTTCGGGGTCGTTGTTCGTGTCCACCACGCCGACCACCGGGATGCCGAGTTTGCGGGCTTCTGCCACGGCTATCTTCTCGTGGCCGGTATCGATGACGAACAGCGCGTCCGGCAGTCCGTTCATCTCCTTAATCCCACCCAGGCTGCGATCGAGCTTTTCCATCTCGCGGCGCAGGCCGAGGGCCTCCTTCTTGTTGAACCGCTGATCCATCGACCCGTCGGCCACCATCGCCTCGAGTTCCTTGAGCCGCTTGATGGACTGGCGGATGGTCTTGAAATTGGTCAGCATGCCGCCGAGCCAGCGGTGGTTGACGTATGGCATGCCGCAACGCTCGGCCTCCTCCTTGACGGCGTCGCGGGCCGAGCGCTTGGTGCCGACGAACAGCACGCGACCACCGTTCGCGGCGAGCTTGCCGACGAAGTTCATCGCGTCCTTGAACAGCGGCTGGGTCTTCTCGAGATTCACGATGTGAATCTTGTTGCGGTGGCCGAAAATGTAAGGCTTCATCTTCGGGTTCCAGTAGCGGGTCTGGTGCCCGAAATGCACGCCAGCCTCGAGCATCTGGCGCATGGAAACGTTGCTCATGGAAAACTCCAAATTTTAACGGGTTGGGCCTCCACGCACCCCACCAGACGACCCTTACGGGCACCCCGGCTGGCGGTTGCGATGCGTGTGTGTCGTAGTGTGGTTCCGTGGTTAACGAGAACCGTTTGCCGCAAGGCGGCGCGTTTTATACCATAGCCCATCCGCGCACTCAACGGCTTTGTGCAGGCAACTGCTTGTTTTTTAGCCACAAACTCCGAGATTTCCCGGACCTTATGCCGATCACCGTCAAGACAGCCGAAGAAATCGAGAAGATGCGCGTCGCGGGCCGGCTCGCTGCAGAGGTGCTGGAAATGGTGGGGCCGCACGTCCGGCCCGGGGTCACGACCGAGGAACTCGACCGGATCTGCCACGACTACATCGTCGACGTTCAGCAGGCCATTCCGGCACCGCTCAATTACCGAGGCTTCCCGCGCTCGATCTGCACCTCGGTCAACCACCAGGTCTGCCACGGCATCCCGGGGGCCAAACGCCTGAAAAAGGGCGACATCGTCAACATCGACATCACCGTCATCAAGGATGGGTTTCACGGCGATACCAGCAAGATGTTCCTGCTCGGCGAGCCGTCCGTGCTGGCGAAGCGTTTGGCCGGCGTGACCCAGCAGGCGCTATGGCGCGGCATTCGCATGGTCGGCCCGGAGGTGCGGCTCGGCGACATCGGCAACGCCATCCAGACCTTCGTCGAGCGTGAGGGATTCTCGGTGGTGCGTGAGTACTGCGGCCACGGCATCGGCCGCGAGTTTCACGAGGACCCGCAGGTACTCCACTACGGCGAACCGGGCACGGGCGTGGCCCTGAAGCCGGGCATGACCTTCACCATCGAGCCCATGGTCAACGCGGGCAAGCGCCACGTGAAGCTGCTGCCCGACGGCTGGACAGTGGTGACCAAGGACCGCCGGCTGTCCGCCCAGTGGGAGCACACCATACTGGTGACCGACTCGGGCTACGAGGTACTGACCCTGCGCGCGGAAGAGCGCGACCTGGTTGCCGAGGCCGGGTAGTGACGGCCGAAGCCTATCTGGTCGACCTCGACCAGGGCTTGGCGGCAGATTACGACCGCCACATCGCCCTGTTCAAGACCTGCCTCAAGGCCGGCGCCAGCGAACTGGAGGCACGCTTCGAAGCCCATGATCCCACGGAGGATCTGGTACGGGCCCGCGCCCTGTTCATCGACGAGATCCTGACCCGCGCCTGGCGGCTGCACCTGGCCGAGACTACCGGCGCCACGCTGGTCGCCGTGGGCGGGTACGGCCGGGGGGAACTCCACCCCGCCTCCGATGTGGACGTGCTGATCCTCACTGGCGAGGACCCGGAGACGCTGGCCGACCCGATCGAGCGCTTCGTCATGCTGCTGTGGGACATCGGGCTGGAGATCGGCCACAGCGTGCGCAATATCGCGCAGTGCATCGCCGAGGCGGCCCGCGACGTTACGGTCATCACCAACCTGACCGAGTCGCGGCTGGTGACCGGCGACGCCGCCTTGTTCGAGCGGATGCTCGCGGCCACCGGACCGCAGGCCATGTGGCCAAGCGACCAGTATTTCGCCGCCAAGCTGGCCGAACAGGAGGCGCGGCACCGCAAGTACGACGACACCGCGTACAACCTGGAGCCGAACATCAAGGAGAACCCCGGTGGGCTACGCGACATCCAGATGATCGGCTGGGTGGCGAAGCGGCACTTCGGTGCCTCGACCATGGCGGACCTGGTCGAGCGCGGCTTTCTCACCGATCACGAATACCATTCGCTGATGTCCTGCCAGTCGCTGCTGTGGCGTATCCGTTTTGCCCTGCACATGTTGACGGGGCGGCACGAGGACCGACTGCTGTTCGACCACCAGCGCGCCCTCGCCGCCCGGTTCGGCTACATCGACGGCGAGGCCAACCTGGCGGTCGAGCAATTCATGCAGGCCTACTATCGGGCGGTCATGCGGCTCAACCGGCTCAACGAAATGCTACTGCAGCACTTTCGCGAGGCGATCATCCTGAAGGACGAGCTGGGATCGGCGGTACCGATCAACCGCCGTTTTCAGGCGCGCAGCGGCTACATCGAGGTCATAAACCAGGGCACCTTCGCGCGCAGCCCGCTGGCGCTGCTGGAGATCTTCCTGCTGCTGCAGCAGCATCCCGACCTGCAGGGGGTGCGCGCCAGTACCATCCGGCTGATCCGGGCGCACCGCCACCTGATCGACCACCGCTTCCGCGCCGACATCAAGGCCCGCAGCCTGTTCATGGAGATTCTGCGCCAGCCGAGCGGCATGACCCACGCGCTGCGGCGGATGAACCGCTACGGCATCCTCGCCCGCTACATCCCGGCGTTCGGCAACATCGTCGGTCGCATGCAGTACGATCTGTTCCACGTCTACACCGTGGACGAGCACACGCTGCGGCTCATCCGTAACCTGCGCCGATTCGCCATTGCGCAGCTGGTCGACGAGTTTCCGCAGTGCTCCGAGGCCTTCGCTGAACTGCCCAAACCGGAGTTGATCTATCTGGCCGGGCTGTTCCACGACATCGCGAAGGGCCGCGGCGGCGACCACTCGCTGCTCGGCGCGCGCGACGCCTGGGACTTCTGCAAGCTGCACGAACTGTCCGACTACGACGCCCGTCTGGTGGCCTGGCTGGTGGAGAAACACCTGCTGATGTCCACGGTGGCCCAGCGCAAGGACATCGAAGACCCCGCAGTCATACAGTCCTTCGCGGCGCAGGTCGGCGACGTCAATCGGCTGAACCACCTCTACGTGCTCACCGTGGCCGACGTGCGCGCCACCAACCCGAAGCGCTGGAACGGGTGGAAGAACGTGCTGCTGCGTCAGCTCTACCGCAGCACCCGGCGCGCGCTCACGCGCGGCCTGGACACGCCGG
>JARRQB010000057.1:0-7098 GCA_037382265.1 Gammaproteobacteria bacterium
CGCCTGGTGATCTACGACAAGGACGCGCCGGCCGGCGCCAAGCAGGTCAAGGACATCAAGGAGCAGGAGATCTACATGGGCGAACTGCCGCTCATGACGGACAACGGCACCTTCATCATCAACGGCACCGAGCGGGTCATCGTGTCGCAACTGCACCGCTCGCCGGGGGTGTTCTTCGATCACGACCGCGGCAAAACCCACTCCTCGGGCAAGCTGCTGTTCTCGGCGCGCGTCATTCCCTACCGCGGCTCCTGGCTGGACTTCGAGTTCGACCCGAAGGACGCGGTGTTCGTGCGCATCGACCGTCGGCGCAAGCTGCCGGCCACCGTGCTGCTGCGCGCCCTGGGTTACTCGACCGAAGAGATCCTGGCGGCCTTCTTCGACACCGACACCTTCCACATCGGCAAGAAGAAGATCCAGCTCGACCTGGTGCCCGCCCGCCTGCGCGGCGATACCGCCACCTTCGACATCAAGGCCGGCAAGACGGTGATCGTCGAGGCGGGCAAGCGCGTCACCGCCCGCCACATCAAGCAGCTGGAAGAGGCCGGCGTCAGCAAGTTGGAGGTGCCCGCGGACTACCTGGTCAACAAGATCTTGGCGCACGACATCGTCGACAAGGAAACCGGGGAGCTGCTGGCCCGCGCCAACGACGTGATCTCTCCGGAGTTGTCCGAGGCGCTGGTCGAGAAGGGCGTCGCCGAGGTACGCACGCTGTTCGTCAACGACTTGGACCATGGGCCGTATATCTCCGACACCCTGCGCATCGATGCGACCACCAGCGCCTTGGAGGCGCAGGTCGAGATCTACCGTATGATGCGTCCCGGCGAGCCGCCCACCAAGGAGGCGGCGCAGAACTTGTTTCACAACCTGTTCTTCACCGAGGATCGCTACGATCTCTCGGCGGTGGGCCGGATGAAGTTCAACCGCCGCCTCAGCCGCGAAGACGCCGAGGGCGGCGGCATCCTGTACGACGGCAAGTACTTTGGCGGGCGCGACGAGGAGGCGGCCAAGGCCCTGGTCGAGCAGTACGGCGAGAGCTCCGACATCCTCGACGCCCTGCGCACGCTGGTCGAGATCCGCAACGGCAACGGCACGGTCGACGACATCGACCACCTGGGCAACCGCCGTGTGCGCTGCGTCGGCGAGATGGCGGAGAACCAGTTCCGCGTCGGCCTGGTGCGCGTCGAGCGCGCCGTCAAGGAGCGCCTTACGCTGGCCGAGTCCGAGGGGCTGATGCCCCAGGAGATGATCAACGCCAAGCCGGTTTCGGCCGCGATCAAGGAATTCTTCGGCTCGAGTCAGCTCTCGCAGTTCATGGACCAGAACAACCCGTTGTCAGAGGTCACGCACAAGCGTCGTGTCTCGGCCCTCGGCCCGGGCGGGTTGGCGCGCGAGCGCGCCGGCTTCGAGGTGCGCGACGTGCACCCCACCCATTACGGCCGCGTCTGTCCGATCGAGACCCCTGAAGGCCCGAACATCGGCCTGATCAACTCGCTCGCGGTGTTCGCCCGCACCAACCGCTACGGCTTCCTAGAGACGCCGTACCGCGTGGTTCGCGACGGCAAGGTCACCGACGAGATCCACTACCTGTCGGCGATCGAAGAGGGCCGCTACGTCATCGCGCAGGCCAACACGGCGACCGACGCCGACGGCCGGCTGATCGAGGACCTGGTGTCCTGCCGGCACTTGAACGAGTTCACGCTGTCCTCGCCCGACAAGATCGAGTTCATGGACGTCTCCCCGCGGCAGATCGTCTCGGTCGCCGCGTCGCTGATCCCGTTCCTCGAGCACGACGATGCCAACCGCGCGCTGATGGGCTCGAACATGCAGCGCCAGGCGGTACCCACGCTGCGCGCCGAGAAGCCGCTGGTCGGGACCGGCATGGAGCGGGTGGTGGCCGTCGACTCCGGCGTCACCGTGGTGGCCAAGCGCGGTGGCGAGGTCGACTCGGTCGACTCGGCGCGCATCGTGGTGCGCGTCAACGACGAGGAGACGGTGCCCGGCGAACCCGGCGTCGACATCTACAATCTGACCAAATACACGCGCTCGAACCAGAACACCTGCATCAATCAGCGACCGCTGGTCAAGGTGGGCAACGTGATCGCGCGCGGGGACGTCCTGGCCGACGGTCCCTCGACCGACATGGGCGAGCTGGCGCTGGGGCAGAACCTGCGCGTCGCCTTCATGCCGTGGAACGGCTACAACTTCGAAGACTCCATCCTGATCTCCGAACAGGTGGTCAAAGAGGATCGGTTCACCACCATCCACATCGAGGAGCTGACCTGCATGGCCCGCGACACCAAGCTCGGGCCGGAAGAGATCAGCGGCGACATCCCGAACGTCGGCGAGGCGGCGCTGGGCAAGCTCGACGAGTCGGGGATCGTCTACGTGGGTGCCGAGGTCTCCGAGGGCGACATCCTGGTCGGCAAGGTCACGCCCAAGGGGGAGACCCAGCTCACCCCCGAAGAGAAACTGCTGCGCGCGATCTTCGGCGAGAAGGCCTCCGACGTGAAGGACACCTCGCTGCGCCTGGGCTCCGGCATGAACGGCACGGTCATCGACGTGCAGGTGTTCACCCGCGACGGCGTGGAAAAGGACGCACGTGCGCTGCAGATTGAGGAGCAGGAGATGGCCCGGGTGCGCAAGGACCTGGACGACCAGCTACGCATCATGGAGGACGACACCTTCGCCAGGGTGCACCGCCTGTTGCTCGGCAAGGTGGCCGACGGCGGCCCGCAGCGCTTGAAGGCGGGTGCCAAGATCACCAAGGACTACCTGGACGGCCTGGATCGCGACCAGTGGTTGGAAATCCGCCTGCGCAACGAGGACGCCGCCAGGCAGCTGGAGGCGATCGCCGAGGCGGTCAAGGCACAGCGCGAGACCTTCCGCGAACGCTTCGAGGAGAAACGCCGCAAGCTGACCGCAGGCGACGACCTGGCACCCGGCGTGCTCAAGATGGTCAAGGTGTACGTCGCCGTGCGGCGGCGCATCCAGCCCGGCGACAAGATGGCCGGCCGCCACGGCAACAAGGGCGTCATTTCGATGATCGTGCCGGTCGAGGACATGCCGTTCGACGAGACCGGGCGCCCGGTGGACATCGTGCTCAACCCGCTCGGCGTGCCGTCGCGCATGAACATCGGCCAGATCCTCGAGACGCACCTCGGCTTCGCCGCCAAGGGCGTCGGGGAGAGGCTGGGCGAGATGCTCGACACCCAGGCGAAGATCGAAGAGGTCCGTGGTTACCTCGACCAGATCTACAACACCTCGGGCAAGAAGGAGGACCTCGGGTCGCTGAACGACGACGAGATCCTGGAGCTGGCCGACAACCTGCGCGGCGGGGTGCCGACCGCGACGCCGGTGTTCGACGGCGCCAACGAGGAGGAGATCCGCCATCTGCTCAAGCTGGGCGGGCTGCCCGAGAGCGGTCAGCTCGAGCTCTACGACGGGCGCACGGGCGAGGCCTTCGACCGCCCGGTGACGGTCGGTTACATGTACATCCTGAAGCTGAACCACCTGGTCGACGACAAGATGCACGCGCGCTCGACGGGCCCCTACAGCCTGGTCACCCAGCAGCCGCTCGGCGGCAAGGCGCAGTTCGGCGGTCAGCGTTTCGGCGAGATGGAGGTCTGGGCGCTGGAGGCCTACGGCGCCGCCTACACGCTCCAGGAGATGTTGACGGTCAAATCGGACGACGTGGCGGGGCGCACGAAGATGTACAAGAACATCGTCGACGGCGACCACCGTATGGAGGCGGGCATGCCCGAGTCGTTCAACGTCTTGGTCAAGGAGATCAAGTCGCTCGGCATCAATGTGGAACTGGACCAGGACTGAGTGCGTTCCGGCGCAGCACTGGGTTAACGCACGGGAGAGAACAGCGTGAAAGATCTGCTCAAGATTCTTAAACAGCAAGGGCAAGTCGAGGAGTTCGATGCCATCCGCATCGGCCTGGCATCGCCCGACATGGTTCGTTCCTGGTCGTACGGCGAGGTCAAGAAGCCCGAGACCATCAACTACCGCACCTTCAAGCCGGAGCGCGAGGGCCTGTTCTGCGCGAAGATTTTCGGCCCGATCAGCGACTACGAGTGCCTGTGCGGCAAGTACAAGCGGCTCAAGCACCGCGGCGTCGTGTGCGAAAAATGCGGCGTGGAAGTGACCCTGGCCAAGGTGCGGCGCGAGCGCATGGGGCACATCGAACTGGCCTCGCCGGTGGCGCACATCTGGTTCCTCAAGTCGCTGCCGTCGCGCATCGGCCTGTTGCTCGACATGACGCTGCGCGACATCGAGCGCGTGCTCTACTTCGAGTCCTACGTGGTCGTCGACCCGGGCATGACGCCGCTCGAACGCAACCAGCTGCTCAACGACGAACAGTACCTCGAGGCGGTCGAGGAGAACGGTGACGAGTTCGACGCGCGCATGGGTGCCGAGGCGGTGTACGAGTTGCTGCGAACCATCGACACGGGGCAGGAGATCAAGCGCCTGCGCGAGGAGATCGAGAGCACCAACTCGGAAACCAAGATCAAGAAGATTTCCAAGCGGCTGAAGCTGCTGGAGTCGCTCGAGGAGTCGGGCAACCGGCCCGAGTGGATGATCCTGACGGTACTGCCGGTGCTGCCGCCGGAACTGCGCCCGCTGGTGCCGCTGGACGGCGGCCGCTTCGCGACCTCGGACCTGAACGACCTGTACCGGCGGGTCATCAACCGCAACAACCGTCTGAAGCGGCTGCTCGACCTGGCCGCGCCCGACATCATCGTGCGCAACGAGAAGCGGATGCTGCAGGAGGCGGTCGACGCGCTGCTCGACAACGGTCTCCGCGGCCGCGCCATCACCGGGACCAACAAGCGTCCGCTGAAGTCCTTGGCCGACATGATCAAGGGCAAGCAGGGCCGCTTCCGCCAGAACCTTCTGGGCAAGCGCGTCGACTACTCCGGCCGTTCCGTGATCGTGGTCGGTCCGACGCTCAAGCTGCATCAGTGCGGCCTGCCCAAGCGGATGGCGCTCGAACTGTTTAAGCCGTTCATCTTTTCCAAGCTACAGCTGCGCGGCCTCGCCACCACGATCAAGGCGGCCAAGAAGCTGGTCGAGCGCGGCGCGCCGGAGGTCTGGGACATCCTCGAGGAGGTCATCCGCGAGCACCCGGTCATGCTGAACCGCGCGCCGACGCTGCACCGCCTGGGCATCCAGGCGTTCGAACCCGTGTTGATCGAGGGCAAGGCCATTCAGTTGCACCCGCTGGTGTGCACCGCCTTCAACGCGGACTTCGACGGCGACCAGATGGCGGTCCACGTGCCGCTGTCGATCGAGGCGCAACTGGAGGCGCGCGCCCTGATGATGGCGTCCAACAACATCCTGTCGCCGGCCAACGGCGAGCCGATCATCGTACCTACCCAGGACGTGGTGCTCGGGCTCTACTTCATGACCCGCGAGCGCGTCAACGCGCCGGGCGAGGGCATGGTGCTCGGCGGCATCGCCGAGGTGCGCCGTGCCTACGAGACCGGCAGCGCGTCGCTGCACGCCCGCGTGAAGGTGCGCCTGCGCGAGGTCGTCGTCGACGAGGAGGGTAACCGCAGCGAGAACGTGGGGCTGCGCGACACGACCATCGGGCGCGCGATGCTGTGGGAAATCGTCCCCGAGGGGCTGCCGTTCGAGTTGGTCAACCAGACGATGAACAAGAAGGCGATCTCGCGCCTGGTCAACGCCTGCTATCGCCGGCTCGGCCTGAAGGACACGGTGGTGTTCGCCGACCAGCTGATGTACCTGGGCTTCCGCCAGGCCACGCGGGCCGGTGTTTCCATCGGCGTGAACGACATGGTCATTCCCGAGGAGAAGGCCCGCATTCTGGAAAGCGCCGAGACCGAGGTCAAGGAGATCGAGAACCAGTACTCCTCCGGCCTGGTGACCAACGGCGAGCGCTACAACAAGGTCGTCGACATCTGGTCGCACACCAACGACCAGGTGGCCAAGGCCATGATGGCCAAACTCGGAAAGGAGCCGGTGGTCAACCGCGCGGGCGAGGAGGAACTGCAGGACTCGTTCAACTCCATCTTCATGATGGCCGATTCCGGCGCGCGCGGTTCCGCCGCCCAGATCCGCCAGCTCGCCGGCATGCGCGGCCTGATGCCAAGCCGGACGGCTCGATCATCGAGACGCCGATCACCGCCAACTTCCGCGAGGGACTGGACGTCCTGCAGTACTTCATCTCGACCCACGGCGCCCGCAAGGGCCTGGCCGACACCGCGCTCAAGACCGCCAACTCGGGTTACCTCACCCGCCGCCTGGTCGACGTGGCACAGGATCTGGTGATCACCGAAGTCGACTGCGGTACCGACGACGGTCTGTTGATGCAGCCTATCATCGAGGGCGGCGACGTCGTCGAGCCCTTGCGCGAACGCATCCTCGGGCGAGTCGCCGCGCGCGACGTCCTCAAGCCGGGCAGCGACGACGTGATCTGCGAGGCCGGGGCCCTGCTGGACGAGCACTGGGTGGACCTGCTCGAGTCCGAGGGGGTCGACCAGGTGTTCGTGCGTTCCCCCATCACCTGCAACACCCGCCACGGGGTGTGCGGCCAGTGTTACGGCCGCGACCTGGCGCGCGGCCACGGGGTCAACATCGGCGAGGCGGTCGGGGTCATAGCCGCCCAGTCGATCGGCGAGCCCGGCACTCAGCTGACGATGCGGACCTTCCACATCGGCGGCGCGGCATCGCGTTCGGCGGCGGTGAACAACATCGCGGTCAAGAATGCCGGCACCATCAAGCTCCACAACATCAAGACGGTGGAGCACGCCAACGGCAACCTGGTGGCGGTGTCCCGTTCCGGCGAGGTCGTCGTGCTCGACGACGTCGGGCGCGAGCGCGAACGCTACAAACTGCCCTACGGTGCCACCGTGTCGGTGCACGACGGCGACCAGGTCGACGGCGGTCAGATCGTCGCCAACTGGGACCCGCACACCCACCCGGTCATCACCGAGATGGACGGCACCCTGCGCTTCGTCGATTTCGTCGACGGGGTCACCGTGCAGTCCCAGACCGACGACATCACGGGGCTCACCTCGCTGGTGGTCATGGATCCGAAGCAGCGGCCGTCGAGCGGTAAGGACATGC
>JARRQB010000058.1:0-7075 GCA_037382265.1 Gammaproteobacteria bacterium
CGCGGCGCGGGCCACGAAACCCAGGCCAATGTTGACCATCAGCAGCGAGACCAGTACTGGCAGCGCCATCGCGACCCCGGCCGAATACACGATGCCCGCCCAGGCCAGCAGTCCCCACAACCCCTCGCGGGTCAGGCCGTCGACGGCGATCGGCAGGGCGGTAAAGCTGTCCACCAGCACGCCGATCAGCAGCAGGTGGGCGTTGCTCAGGAGGAAGGCGATCATGGCGAGGATCAGCCAATACTGCGACACGACCGGCACTTGCACGCCGTTCTGCGGATCCATCATGTGCGCGAAACCCAAACCCATGCTGTAGGCCATGACCTGACCGCCGAACACCAGCGCGTTGAACGCCAGCTGAAACATGAAGCCCATGGCTGCACCGATGCCAATCTGCTGCAGGGCAATCAGCAGCGCCTCCGCGCTGGTCGCCGGCACCACTGGCGCCGGCGGCAGTACGGGCAGCACGACCCAGGTGATCAGCACCGCCAACAGCGCCTTGAAGCGCGCCGGGATCTGCCGCACGTTCAGCACCGGCGCGGCGGTGACCAGCGCGCCAATGCGCAGCAGCGGCCAGAGGAAGTCCGCCAGCCACTGTTCCAACTGCGCTTCGGTGAAGCTGATCATGCCGGTACCGCATGCGAAACCTGGCCGGGCCGTGCGTTGCTTGAGACCACCTGTCTGCCCTTACTCAACCCAGCAGATAGGGGATGTTCTGGAACAGTCGCTCGGTGAAGCCGAGGATCTGGCGCAGCATCCACGGCCCGGCGGCGATCGTCACCAGGGCGACGACCATCAGCTTCGGGACGAAGCTGAGCGTCATTTCGTTGATCTGAGTGGCGGCCTGGAACATGGCGATGATAAGCCCGATCACCAGCGAGGCGATCAGGATGGGCGCCGCGAGCAGGATGGTGACCTCCATCGCCTGCCGGCCGATGTCGATAACGGAGTCCGCGTTCATGCTGCCACCTCACACGTAGAAACTGGTCGCCAGGGTGCCGAGCACCATCGCCCAGCCGTCGACCAGCACGAACAACATGATCTTGAACGGCAGCGAGATGATCAGCGGCGAGAGCATCATCATGCCCATCGACATCAGCACGCTGGCCACCACCAGGTCGATCACCAGGAAGGGCAGGAACAACAGGAAGCCGATCTGGAAGGCGGTCTTGAGCTCGCTGGTCGCAAACGCCGGCATGAGCAGCGACAACGGCACCTCGGCCTCGCTCTCCAGGGTCTCGCGGCCGGAGATGCGGGCGAACAGGGCGAGGTCGTCGTCGCGGGTCTGCGACAGCATGAAGTCGCGCAGCGGCTGCTGCGCGGTCTCCAGCGCCCGGTCGGCGGCGATTTCCTCGTTCAGATACGGCGCCAGCGAGGTCTCGTAGACCTGTGTGAACACCGGCGCCATGATGAAAAAGGTCAGGAACAGGGCCAAGCCGATGAGGATCTGGTTGGACGGGGTCTGCGCCGTACCGAGCGCCTGGCGCAGGATGGCGAGCACGATGACGATGCGGGTGAACGAGGTCATGAGCATCAGGCCGGCGGGCAGGAGGCTGAGTGCCGTCATCACCAGCAGGACCTGCATGGTGAGCGTGTAGGTCTGACCGCCCGCGCCGTCGGGTGTCACCGTCAGGGCCTCCACCCCGGGCACGGCGAAGACCGCGGCCGGCAGGAACGCGAGCAGCACTGCGACCAGTCGGCGCATCAGTCCCCCTTGCCCGCCTGCGTGGCCTGATCGAGCCGGCGCCGGAACGTCTCCTCCTCGACCGCGGCATCCGCCGCCAGGACGTGCAGCATCTGCACGCGGCCCGGCGCCACGCCGAGCAGCAGGCGCACCCCGTCGACCGCGACTACCACCGCGCGTTCGCGCGGCCCGAGCGAAGCCCCGCCCAACACGCGCACCAGGCCCTTGCCGGCGCCCGGCACGTGCCCCGTGCGGCGCACCAACCAGGCCAGCCCGAGGATCAGCACCAGCACCAGTGCCAGGCCGCCCACCGTCTGCAACAGGGTCACCGCGGTCAGGGGCGATTCGCCCATGCCCTGCAGCGTCTTGCCGGTCTCGGCGCAGGCCGGCCCCGCTAGCGCGGCGAGCGCGACCCCGAATGCCGACCGCGCGATCATGACTTGAGGCGCTTGACGCGATCGCTGGGGCTGATGATGTCGGTGAGACGGATGCCGAACTTCTCGTTCACGACCACGACCTCGCCCTTGGCAACCAGGGTACCGTTGACCAGGACGTCCATGGGCTCTCCCGCCAGGCGGTCGAGCTCCACCACGGAACCCTGGTTGAGCTGCAGCAGATTGCGAATGTTGATGCGGGTGCGGCCGATCTCCATGCTCATGGTCACGGGGACGTCGAGGATGGCGTCGAGTTGGATGTCGGCGTGTTCAGGCGGCACGGTCTCGTCCTGCAGGTCCTCGAACTCGGCACGCGCCGCCTGGGGCGGACCGGCATCCGCGGCGGACTGTTCCTCCAGGGCGGCGGCCCACTCTTCGGCCAGCTCCTGGCCGGGTTTGTTCGTTTCGTCGTTCATGGCTATCGATACCCGTTGGAAAACGCTCAGGTGGCGACCAGGTTGCCGCCGGCTGACGGTTCATCCTTCTGTTTGCGTTGAGTCAGTTCCATCAGATCTTGGAGCTGCTGACTGTTGTTGCGGCGCGCCAACTCGGTGATCTTGATGGCATAACTACCGTTGGCTACGCCGAGGTTGCCGCGGCAGATCGGCGTGTCGGCGGCGGCGATTTCCACCGTGTCTTCCAGCTCGATGGGGATGATGTCGCCCACCCGCAGGCCCGCGAATTGCCGTAGTGAAAGCGTGGCCTCGCCCAGTTGGCTGGACAGTTCGAGCGGGGCATTGAGGACCTCTTCCTTCATCGCCAGCTCCCAGCGCCGGTCGCGCTCGCCGCGGTCGCTCTGCACGCCGGCGTCGAGCAGTTCGCGGATCGGCTCCAGCATCGCGTAGGGCAGGCAGACGTAGAAATCACCGCTGCCAGCCTCCAGGTCGATGCTGAAGGTGGTGATCACCACCACTTCGGAGGGCGAGACGATGTTCGCGAACTGCGGGTTGACCTCGGCTCCGGCGAAGCTGAAATCGACCTCGAGGACCGGCTCCCAGGCCATCGCCAGATCCTTGAAGGCGCGGTCCAGCAACAGTCGGATGACCCGGGTTTCGGTGGCCGTGAAGTCGCGGCCCTCGATTTTGGTGTGGAAGCGGCCGGTACCACCGAAGAAATTGTCGACCAGGCTGAACACCAGCTTGGGGTCCAGTACGCACAGCCCCTTGCCGCGCAGCGGCGTGATCCGCACCAGGTTCAGGCTGGTGGGCACGAACAGGCTGTGCACGAACTCGGAGAACTTCATCATCTGCACGCCCGACACGGCGATGTCGGCGTTGCGGCGCAGCATGGTGAACAGGCTGGTGCGGAAATAGCGGGCGAAGCGCTCGTTGATCATCTCGAGCGTCGGCAGCCTCCCGCGCACGATGCGGTCCTGGCTAGCGAAGTCGTAGGCGCTGGCTTGGCGCGCGTCGTACGGTTCGTCGGTCTCGGTTTCGACGGAGCCGACGTCGACACCGTGCAGCAGGGCGTCGATCTCGTCTTGTGAAAGCAGGTCGTTGACGGCCATGGCTTACTGCAACACGAACTGGGTGAAATACACGGCATCGATGCGGGGTTCGCGCACACCGACCTCCTCGAGTTTCTGTCTGATCTCATCCTCGAGCGCGTGTTGCAGGCGCTCGCGGCCGGCGCGCTCGAACAGGTCGTCGGCGCGCTGCGCCGAGAGCACGTTGAACAGGTGATGGCGCAGCATGGGGTCATGCCTGTCGAGGGCCTCGACCAGGGCGGGGTCGCGGGTATAGACCTGCAGACCGACCTGCAGCATCTTGGCGCGACCGCCAGGCGCCAGGTTCACGACGAACACAGGGTCGAGTTTGTGGTAGGTCGGCTCGCCGGCCGCCTCGGCCGCCGTCTCGTCGGTGGCCTGGCCGTCGTCCCCCGCCCCGCCGAGCAGCACCAAGTATGCCGCCACGCCGGCGCCGATCAGCAGCACCAGGACGGCGACGCCGATGAGGATCAGCTTTTTCTTGCCGCCCGCGCCTGCCTGGGCTGCTGTGGCCGAGTTGTCCTTCGCTGCGTTCGCCATTACTCGCTCCGCGGTCTGTCAACCGGGTCCGAGCTGTGGGCGCAGCACAGACCGACCGGTCTGCAATCCGTTCTGCAAGGGCTATGCCAGCAAAAGGTTCGATTTTTTTATTATCTTAATCAGATAGTTATATCGTCGATCGGGACGCGTGTCGAAAATCTGACGAAGCTTCGGCGCCTGACTGGCAGCGTTTCGGCGGCTTAACGTCGCAGCACCCGCAGCCAGCGCCAGAAATTGAGCAGGCCCGCCAGCGAGGCCGCGACGTAGGTCCAGGCGGCCGCGCGCAGGATGCGGCGAGCCTTGGGGACCTGGTGGTCCGCCAGATAGCCGGTGCGCAGCAGCGGCAGCGCCTTGCGGAAACTGGCGTCGAGCTCTACCGGGAGCGTCGCCAACTGCACCACCAGGCCGAGTCCCATGATGAGAAAGGCCCCGATGGCGGCCACCAGCCCCGGCGACGGCAGCCGGGTGGCCAGCGTCAGCATCGGCGCGGCGAACAGCAGAAAGGAGCCGAGACGCTGCGCCATCACGGCGACCCGGGCCAGGCGCGTGCGCCAGCGGAACATCGGTTCCGCCGCAGCGTCCTGCAGGGCGTGGCCGACTTCGTGGGCCGCGACCGTGATCGCCGTCAGGGTACGGCCCTCGAATTTGTCCGGCGTGAGCCGCACCGCGCGCGCGTCGGGGTCGTAGTGGTCTCCTTGCTCGGTGCGCTCCACCGCGACGTCGCGCAACTCGAAACGATCGAGCAGGTGCCGGGCCAGTTCGCCACCGCTGCCGGGAAAATTGTCCTCGGGCTCGCGGTTGTGGCGTGCCAGCACCTGCTGGACCCACCACTGGGGGCCCAGGATCAGGACGGCGACGAGGACGAGACCGATAACCAGGAGCATGTGAAACCACGCCGGAGTGAAACGTCTGGGGACGGGGCTAGATCCCCGCTTGCCGATCCTCCGCCTGCGCTTGGCGCTCGCCCGCGGCCATGTCGACCTGGGTCAACACCGCCGCGCCGATCAGGAACAGCAGGATCACCGACAGGATACCGAACCGCGAGTCTCCGCTGGTAGCTGCGACCCAACCGACCATCAGCGGCCCCAGCACCGCGGCGAACTTGCCTAGCATGTTGTAGAAGCCGAAGAACTCGCCGGCGCGGTGGCGCGGGATCAGGCGGGCGTAAAAGGAGCGGCTCAGCGCCTGGATACCGCCCTGGACCAAACCGATGATCACCGCCAGGGTGTAGAACTCCCAGGCGACGGACATCTGCCAGGCCCAGAACACGGCCAGGACGTACACCAGAATGGCGATGCCGATGCCGCGCTTTGGGCTCCAGCGCTCGGCCAGCCGGCCGAAGCCGATGGCCGCCGGAAAACCGATCAGCTGAGTCAGCAGCAGCGCACTGAGCAGATCGGCGGACGAGAAGCCGATCGCCAGGCCGTAGTCGACCGCCATGCGCACGATGGTGTCCACGCCGTCGATGTAGAACCAGTAGGCGACGAGGAACAGGAAGGCATAGCGGTAACGGCGCACGTGCCGGAAGGTCTCGCCCAGGTCCGCGAGGGTGCCGCGCACCAGTCCGCCGGGGCGCGGCGGCAGCCGCGGCGCCGTCTCTTCGACGAACAGCAGCACCGGCAGCGAAAACATCCCCCACCAGACCGCGACCGTCAGAAACGCCACCTGCACCGCCTGGGCGGCGTCCGCCAGGCCGAACCACCCAGGCCGCAACACCATCGCGACGTTGACGGCAAACAGCAGCCCGCCGCCCAGATAGCCCATCGCGTAGCCCAGCGCCGAGACGCGGTCCAGCCGCTCGCGCGGCGCCGCGTCGAGCAGCAGGGCATCGTAGGACACGTTGGCCCCGGCGAAACCGATGATGCCCAAGGCGTACACCAGCAGCGCCAGCGGCCAGGCGCCCTCGGCCACCCAGAACAGGGAGGCCGCCATGGCGACCCCCAGGTAGGCGAACAGGGCCAGCAGGCGCTTCTTCGCCCCGGCGCGATCGGCCAGCGCGCCCAGCAGCGGCGCCAGTACGACCACGCACAGGCTGGCGATCGAGTTGGCCAGGCCGAGTTGGAAGGTGGAATCCGTGGGCGACAGCCCGGCGGCCCAGAACTCCTTGAAGAACACCGGGAAGAAACCCGCCATCACGGTGGTGGCGAAGCCCGAGTTGGCCCAGTCGTAAAGGGCCCAGGACCACAGGGCCCGGGCATCGCCAGGTTGGCCCGTCACGGCCATCAGCTCTTGATGCCCACACCCCGGCGCAGCAGCCACAGGCCGCTGGCCAGCAGGACCGCAATGAAGACCAGGATCAGACCGAAGGCCAGACCAACCGGGATGTCGGACGCCCCGAGCAGGCCGTAGCGGAAGGCGTTGATCATGTAGAGCACCGGGTTGACCAAGGAGACGTCCTGCCAGAACCCCGGCAGCAACCGGATCGAGTAGAACACCCCGCCGAGATACGTCAGGGGCGTCAGCACGAAGGTCGGCACGATCGAAATGTCGTCGAAGCTGTTCGCGAACACGGCATTGATGAAGCCGGCCGTCGCGAACAGGACGGAGGTCAGGACGAACACCGCCAGGGTCAGCACCGGATGGTGGACCTGGAGATCGGTGAAGCCCATCGACACGCCCGTAACCACCAGACCTACCGCCACCCCGCGGGCAACCCCGCCCGAGACGTAACCGGCGAGGATGACCCAGTTCGGCACCGGCGCCACCAGCAATTCCTCGACGTGGTGCTGGAACTTCGCCGAGTAGAAACTCGAGACGACGTTGGCATAGCTGTTGGATATCACCGACATCAGGATCAGGCCCGGGACGATGAAGTCGATGTAGGTAAAGCCGTCCATCTCACCGATGCGTGCCCCGATCAGCTTGCCGAAGATCACGAAGTACAACGCCATGGTGATCGCCGGCGGCAGGATAGTCTGCACCCAGATGCGG
>JARRQB010000059.1:0-10877 GCA_037382265.1 Gammaproteobacteria bacterium
CGGCGGCGCGTGATCCTGCCCGGCCTGTCGGCCGGCGACGTCGTCCGCGACATGGCGCGTGAAGGCGCACAACTCGTCGGCAAACTCCTCCCGCTGCTGCTCGCTCAGCTGTTGTTGGCTGCCGAGCAGGTAGCCGGTGACGGCCGCCAGGTACTGCATCACCGTGACCGGGTCGGCCGCGGACTGCTGCCGTTCGACGGCCTGTTGAATGTCCTGGAACAGTTGCGAGGAAAGCTGGATGTCCGCCATGCGTGTATCCTTCTCGACGATTGGTGTCGCCGTCATTCTAACCACCCGCGCGGCGAAGGTGATCGCAACAACCCCCGGAAATACCGGTCTAATCCGCGGATCGAGCAACACGGCGTGTCGATGGAAGAAGGCTTCGTCTACCTGGAAACCAGCCCCAGCCACCCGGGCATAGTGCGATTGCAGGTGAGCCGTACCCCCGGCGGCCCGCCGCTGCCGACCGCGGGGTCGAAGCCGGACCCGGTCGTACGCCTGGTGGTCAAGTTCACCGACGTCGACGCGGGCATGATGCACGCCCACAACGCCCTGCGACGGCGTCTGATCGACGTCGACGCCCGCACTTACCGGACCAGCCTCGAGGAAAGCGTAGCGGCCGTCGAAGGCGTCGAGCTGCCGCAACAGCGTGTCTACCTCGACCCGCAGTTGGAGCCCGCTCAGACCGCCGCCATCGCCGAGCGCACCCGCAGGCAACACGCCCTGCACGCGCGTCAGGACCGCGTCTGGCAGATCGTCGGCGGTCTGGGGGTCGGATTTCTCGTTTTGCTGATGCTCACCAACGTGTGACACTGGTGCGGCAGCCGCGGACACGCGGTCCTGCGGCAGCGCGCTCGACGCTGCGCGGGCGCCGAGCGACGGCCCGCCAGCGCTCACCAGCCGGGTCAATCGAACTGGCTGGCCTTGCGCTCCGCCTCGCGGGCCTCGGCGCTGCGGCCCTGGGCGCGGCGGGCAACCGCGATGATCTCCCAGTTGCGGCGCTTCAGGGCACGCTCCTCCAGGCCCGCCAGGCTGTTCGACTTGGCGGCGAGTTCCTCCGCCATGGCGTGGCGATGCTGCTGTGCGCGCACCTCGGCGAGCCGATTCCAGAGCACGGGGTTGCGCGGCTCGATGCGCAGCGCCCGCTCCAGGCTGCCGGCGGCGGCGCCGAGGTCGCCGGCGCGGCGCTGGTCCTCGGCGCGCTGCAGCAGCACCTCGACGGCGCGCGCCGGCTGCGGGCGGGCGGTCTGCGGGCGCGCCGGCGGTACGTAGGCCGCGACTTCGGGTTCCTCCGCGCCGCGCGCCGGCGACGGTGCGGCCGCAGACCCGCCCTGCACGACCGGCGCGGGCGGCCCCTGCCGGGGCGGGGGACTGGCACAGGCCGCCAGCCCCGCCAGGGCGCAACCCGCCAGGAACCTCTTCATACGCAGTTCGCGCATCGCACTTCTCCCTCCTCAATCCGTTGCGCGTCGCAACCAACCATCAACGCCACAGCCGCTCGAAAAACCCCGGCTCCGCGCCGCCCGCCCCGCCGCTGCAGGGATCGCGCTCGCGCGGTGCCGAACCCCCGATGAACGGGAAGGCGACCGCGCCCGCGCAGCCTTCGTCCGCCAGCCGGCCGGTCGCCGGGTTGACCCAGACCCGAGCGACGCCATCGGGCGCGGCGGTCTCCAGATGTGCCGCGCCGAGGGCGGCCATCAGTCTGCCCCAGATCGGCAGCGCGCCGGAACTACCGGTCAGGCCGGTCGGACCGTTGTCGTCGCGCCCGAGCCAGACGACGGCCACCTCGTCACGACCGTAGCCGGCGAACCAGCTGTCGCGCAGGTCGTTGGTCGTGCCGGTCTTGCCCGCGTACCCGGCCTTGGTGTCGAGGTATCGAGCCAGGCCGCGACCGGTGCCAGTGCGCGTGACCTCGACGAGATTGCGCGTCAGCAGAAACACCGGCGCCTCCTGGAGCACGCGCCGCACGCTCAGCGGGTACCGCTGCACCAGGACCCCGTCGGCGGTCGAGACTTCGCGGATCGCGCGCAGCGGCGCCCGATAGCCGCCCGAGGCCAGCGTCTGGTACACCTGGGCAACCTCGAGCGGCGACAACGACAGGGCGCCGAGCAGCAGCGAGGGAAAGGCCTGCACCTCCTGCTCGACACCCATCGCATGCAACGTTTCGACCACCGCGTCCAGGCCCACCGCCATGCCCAGCCGGACCGTGGCGAGGTTGTAGGACCGGGCGAGGGCCGCGTGCAGCGGCACTTCACCGTGTTCCTCGCGGTCGTAGTTCTGCGGCTGCCAGACCTGGCCGTCGCGGGTACGCAAGGTCACGGCCCGGTCCTGCAGGGGGGTCAGCAGCGTGTACGCCTGCGGCCTCGCGAGGGCAGCGAGGTACACCGCCGGCTTGACCAGCGAGCCGATCGGCCGGCGCGCGTCCAGGGCCCGGTTGAAGCCCGCCACGTCGGCGCTGCGCCCGCCCACCAGGGCGTGGACCTCGCCGCCCTGGGTGCCGGCAACCACGCCCGCCCCCTGTAGGCGATCGGCGCCCTTGCGCCCCGCGCGCGCGAGCTCGGCCAAGCCCTCGTCCAACGCCTGGCCGGCTTGATGCTGGACCCAGGGGTCGAGGGTGGTAAAGATGCGCAGACCCTCCGAGGTCAGGTCCTCTTCTCGGTAGTCACGACGCAGCTGGCGACGCACCAGTTCGACGAAGGCCGGATTGCTGTCGGTGCTCGAACGCCCGCGCGGGGTCACGCCCAGGGGCTTGGCCTTGGCGCCGGCCGCCGCGTCGTCGCCCACGCTGCCCTGCTCCGCCATGGCGTCCAGGACCCGATCGCGCCGCGCCTTGGCCCGTTCGGGGTGGCGCCGCGGGTTGTAGTAGGAGGCGCCCCGCACCAGGCCGACCAGCAGCGCAAGGTCGGGGAGTTCCAGTTCCGCGAGCGGACGATTGAAATAAAACCGTGCGGCGAGGCCGAAGCCGTGGATCGCCCGCCCGCCGTCCTGGCCCAGGAAGATCTCGTTCGCGTAGGCCTCGAGGATCTCGTCCTTGTCGTAGCGGCGCTCGACGATCAAGGCCATCAGCGCCTCGTTGAACTTGCGCCACAGGCTGCGCTCGGGGGTCAGGAAGAAGTTCTTGACCAGCTGCTGGGTAAGGGTGCTGCCGCCCTGCACCGCCCGGCCCGCGCGCACGTTGGCCCACAAGGCCCTGGCGATGCCGCGCGGGTCGATGCCGCGGTGGGTGAAGAAGTGGCGGTCTTCCACCGCGAGCAGCGCCTGCACGAGCCGCTCGGGCAGGTCTTCCCGGCGCACCAGCACGCGGTCCTCGCGATGCGCCGGGTAGATGCTACCGATGGCTGGCGGCTCCAGCCGCACCAGATCCAGGTCACGCCCACTGTCGGCATCGGCCAAGGCCTCCAGCCGGCCGTCGCGAATGCGCAGGTCGAGAAAGCGCGCCGGGGCGTCGCCGTCCCAGAAGGCGAAGGCCCGCGTGCGGACCAGGAAGCGGTCGCGGTTGCGCGACCACTGCGCCACCGCTTTGGGGTGGACGACGCGCCGATAGCCGAGGGCCTCGAGTTCGTGCACCAACTGCGTGGTCGACAGCGGCGCCCCCACGTAGAGGTCGAGCGGGCGGGCGTACAGGCGCGCGGGCACGGCCCAGCGCTTGCCCTCGAACTTCACCCGCACCTCCTTGGCGAGAAATACCGTGTAGCCGCCCAGCAGCAGCACGCCGAGGACCGTCAGGCTCAGCAGCCACTTCAGCCAGACGCGCCGTCCGCTGCCACGGCGGCGGCGCTTGGCGCTGGTCCGGCGCCCCTTGCGCGGGCTCTTACGTCGCCTGCTCATCCTGCTTCCGAAAAAACCCGGATGTTACCCCAGGGCGGCGGCGCCGGTCGTGACCGGGTTGGCAGCGCTCGGCCCGCCAACCGCATCGCGTGCGCTGTTGCACCGTTCGTGCGGCTGCGTCACTGTGGCCCGTACATCAGCCGAAGCGAGGCTCGCCATCGACCATGCCAGCACCCGTTCTGAAGGCGCGCGGGATCACCAAGGCGTACCCCGGACCCCACGGTAGTGTCCAGGTCCTGGAGGGGCTGGAGATGACGATCGACGCCGGTCAGCATGTGGCCCTGCTGGGGCGCAGCGGTTCCGGCAAGTCGACCCTGCTCAACCTGCTCGGCGGCATTGACCGGCCGGACGCCGGCGAGATCGAGATCGGCGGCGTGTCGATCGGCCGGCTCAGCGAACACGACCGGACCCTGGTGCGGCGCCGCCGCGTCGGCTACATCTATCAGGCCTTCAACCTCATACCCACCCTGACGGCCGTGGAGAACACCGCCCTGCCGTTGGAGCTCAACGGCGTCGCGGCCGACGCCGCGGCCCGCGACGCCGCCGCCCTGCTCGGCCGCGTCGGCCTCGGCGAACGGCTCGACGCCTTTCCCGATCAGCTGTCCGGCGGCGAGCAGCAGCGGGTGGCGATAGCCCG
The DNA here is from genome assembly GCA_037382265.1 of Gammaproteobacteria bacterium. GTDB lineage: Bacteria > Pseudomonadota > Gammaproteobacteria > Chromatiales > Chromatiaceae > JARRQB01. The sequence continues at coordinate 4,466 of JARRQB010000059.1, forward strand.
CGCCGTGGTCCATCAGCCCGAACTCATCCTCGCCGACGAACCGACCGGTAACCTGGACGCGCGCACCGGCAACGACGTACTCGACCTGCTGTACGGCCTGTCGGCCGAGCGCCGCCAGGCGATGCTGATCGTGACCCACAGTCGCGCAGTTGCCGACCGCGCCAGTCGGATCGTAACCCTGCACGAGGGCCGGCTGCAGGACGTCGGCGAGGCGCTGGCCTGGTGAGCCGTAAGCTGCTGCTCGCCAGCTACCGGGACCTGCGTCGCCACCAGGGCCAGGCCCTGCTCAACCTCCTGGGCATCGCACTCGGCGTGGCGGTCATGGTGGCGGTCGACCTCGCCAACGAGAGCGCACGCCGCGCTTTCACCCTGTCGCTCGAGGCCCTGACCGGCAGCGCTACCCATCGCATCGAGGCGCGGAGCGGCAGCCTCGACGACGCCTTTTACCGCACGCTCCGCGTCGAGCGTGGGGTGCGGCCCGCGACGCCCGTGATCGAGGGCTATGCCGTCGGCGCGGACCGCACCTTCCGCCTGCTGGGCGTGGACCCGTTCAGCGACGGCGATTTCCGCGCGCCCACCGAGGGCCTCGCCGAGGGCGACCTGCGCGCCCTGCTGACCCGCCCGGGTACGGTGCTGGTCTCGACGATCGACGCCACCGAGCTCGACCTGCGCCCGGGCGACCGCCTGGCGCTGGAGATCCGCGGCGAGATGCTGCGGGTAGAGGTCGTCGGCAGCTATGCCGCGCCCCGACCGGCGGCCCTGCAGGGCACCCTGATCACCGATCTGGCAACGGCCCAGGAACTGCTCGGCCGTCTCGGCGAGCTCGACTGGATCGACCTGCGGCTGGATCCTGCGCAGGCCGAGGCGTTGCGCGCCCGGCTGCCCGACGGTGTACGACTCACGACGATGCGGGCCGACGACAGCGCGCAGCGGCGCATGACTGATGCCTTCCACACCAACCTGGCGGCCATGGGCCTGCTCGCCCTGCTGGTGGGCGGACTGCTGGTCTACAACACCACCACCTTGGCCGTGCTGCGCCGGCGCCGCCTGCTCGGCCTGCTGCGGGTCCTGGGCGCCGGCCGGTTGCACCTGTTCGCGATGGTGCTCGGCGAGGCGCTGATGCTCGGAGCTATCGGTACCGGCTGCGGCCTGCTGCTCGGCCTCGCCATCGGCCAGGGCCTGGTGGGGCTGGTCACCCGCACCATCAACGACCTGTACTTCGTGCTCACCGTGAGCACGCTGCTCGTCACCCCGGCGACGCTGCTCAAGGGTTTCCTGGTCGGACTCGCGGCCACCGCGCTGGCCGCCTTGATACCCGCGCTCGACGCCGCGGCCACCCAACCCCAGCAGGCGGCACGCCGCTCGGTTCTGGAGCGCAAGATCCATCGGGTGGCGCCCCGGGCTGCGTTTGCCGGGGCGGTCGCGGTCGCCGCCGGCCTGGCCCTGGTGGCCACCGCTGTCGGTGGGCTCGGCGTCGCGTTTACGGCGCTGTTTCTGGTCATCGCGGGCTATGCGCTTGCCGTCCCCTGGGCGCTGCTGCTCCTGGCGCGGCCGGCCACGACCCTGGCGAACGGACTGTTCGGCACCCAGGGTCGCATGGCGGTGCGCGGCGTCACCGGCGGGCTCAGCCGCTCCGGCGTGGCGGTCGCCGCGCTGACCGTCGCGGTAGCGGCCACCGTCGGCATCGCCATCATGGTGCAGAGCTTCCGGGTGACGGTCGGGTCCTGGCTCGAGCAGACGCTGACCAGCGACATCTACGTGACCCTGCCCGGCTCCGCCGCCGACCGCAGTCGCGAGCGTCTGCCACCGCAGCTGCGATCCGAACTCGCCGCCATCCCCGGGGTCGTGTCGACCAGCGCGGGACGCGCGGGCGAGATCCAGTCCGGGCTCGGTCCCCTGCGCTTCCTCGCGATCGAGGACAGCGAGGCCGAACCGCGCGGCTTTCGCTTCCTCGAACGCGAGTCCCAGGACCCGTGGCCACCGTTTCGCGCTGGCGAGACCGTACTGATCACCGAGGCCCTCGCTTACCACCATGGGCTCGCGGCGGGCGATCACCTGACGCTGCAGACCCAAAGGGGTCCGCGCGACTTCCGCGTCGGCGGGGTGTACGCGGACTACAGCACGGATCGGGGCATGGTGCTGCTCGCCCGGCCCGTGTATGCCGCCCTCTGGAAGGACCCGGGCGTCACCACCACCGGCCTGCGCCTCGCCGCCGACGCCAGTTACGAGGCAGTGCTCGATACCGTGCGGGCGCTGGTCGCCGCGACCGGCCAGCCGCTGGCCGTGCTGGCCAACGCCGACATCCGCGCCGAGTCCATGGCCGTGTTCGACCGCACCTTCGCGATCACCGGCGTGCTGCGGCTGCTCGCCATCGGGGTCGCATTCATCGGCGTATTGAGTGCGCTGCTCGCCCTGCAGCTCGAGCGTGCCGGTGAGCACGCCACCCTGCGCGCGCTCGGCGTGACGCCCCGCCAGCTGACGGGACTCGTGTCGCTGGAGTGCGGTCTGATGGGCATAGCCGCAGGCGTACTCTCGCTGCCGCTCGGTTGGGGCATGGCGCAACTGCTGATCGAGGTGATCAACAAGCGCTCGTTCGGCTGGAAGGCCGTGCTGCTCGCCACCGGCTCCGCCCTGCTGGCCGGACTCTACCCGGCCTGGCGCCTCGCCCGAACGCCACCCGCCGTGGCCCTGCGCGAGGAGTAGGATGCGGGTCGCCGCCCTGGTCATCATGCTGGCGGCCGTGCTGGGCGGTTGCGGCGAACCGGACCGGCCGGAGCCCGAACCCTCGCTGAGCGACCGCCTCGGCGCCGGCGACGATGCCGGTTTCGCCCGCGCCCTGGAACCGCGCCGTTTCGCCTTTCCCGCCGACCACGGCCCCCACCCCGACTATCGCAACGAATGGTGGTACTTCACCGGCAATCTGGCCGGGGCCGACGGCCGGCGGTTCGGCTACCAGCTCACGCTGTTCCGCATTGCCCTGATCCCGCAAGCGGTGCAGCGCGCCTCCGCCTGGGCCACCCGGGACGTGTGGATGGGCCACCTGGCCGTATCGGACGCGGCACGCGCGGAACACCGCGAGAGCGAGCGCTTCGCCCGCGGCGCCGCCGGCCTGGCCGGGGCGCAGACCGAACCACTCAGGATCTGGCTGGACGACTGGGTGATCGCCTCGCCCGACGGCCAGACCTGGCGCCTGCAGGCCGCCGCCGAGGATATTGCCGTCGACCTCGAACTGACGGCGCTGCGGGCGCCGACGCTGCAGGGCGACGCAGGACTGAGCCGCAAGAGCGCCCAGCCGGGCAACGCCTCTTACTACTACTCCATCACCCGCCTGGCCACGCGCGGCGAGGTTCGCCTCGGCGCGGACCGCGTCGGGGTCGCCGGTCTGTCCTGGCTGGACCGCGAGTGGAGCACCAGTGCGCTCGCCGAAGACCAGGCCGGCTGGGACTGGTTCGCGCTGCAGTTCGAGGACGGCCGCGACGTGATGTACTACCGTCTGCGCCGCAGCGACGGCACGACGGACCCCATGAGCTCGGGCTCGCTGCTGGCCGGTGACGGCTCACGGCAGACATTGAACGCGGCCGAGGTGGCACTGACACCACTGCGCTGGTGGCGCGCCGAAGACGGCACCGACTACCCCGTGGCCTGGCTACTGGCCTTGGGCGACGGACCGCCGCTGCGGGTCGAGGCGGTGTTCGACGACCAGCGCATGGATGTCAGCGTGCGCTACTGGGAGGGCATGGTGCGCGTCTTGGACGCCGCAGGCGCTGAACTGCTCGGCCGCGGCTACATGGAGCTGGCTGGCTACTGAAACCCGGGGCAGGAGCAGGTCAGCTCCTCGCCGAGCGTTCCCGGCCAGACGGCAGGGCGAGCGCCGCCAGGCCCAGCAGTAAGGTCACGCCTAGCAGGAACAGGTGCAGATTGACCGCGCCGGCGAGCGCCGCGGCCGCGTCGATGCCGGTCGGCACGAGCGCCGCCACCATCGCCAGTTCGTAGCTGCCGGTACCGGCCACGCCGTGGAACGGCAACACGCTGGAGAGTTCGGCACCGATCACGCCGAGGAAGGCCTGCCAGAGGGCGGCGTCGATGAAGTGCAAGACGATCGCCGTGAAGGCCACCACCTTGCTGCCCCAAGTGGCCAGGGTCCAAAGGTACACCAGCGCAAGCCGACCAGCGGCGTCCGGCGTGGCCGCCAGGACCCGCCGCAGCAGTCCCCCGAGGCGCCCGGAGCCTGCCGCCACGCGCCGCGCCAGCGGGCCACGCAGCGCGTAACCCAGCGGCAGCCCGAGCAGCCAGGCGAGCGCCGCCAGCCACCAGCCCGGGTGCGGGCGGGCCAGCCAGGCGGCGGCCAACGCAAGCAGGCCGATCGCGTGCAGGTCGAGCAGCCGAATCCAGATCAACGAGAAGGCGCTGTCGGCATAGCCGTGGCCGAAGTAGCGCTTCATCAGCAGCGGGAAGACCGCCTCGCCCGAGCGCATGGGGAGGAGGTTGTTGGCGACGTTGTGCAGCACCGACAGTCGCAGCACGCTCGCCAGCCGGCCGCGCGCCAGCCGTGGGAAATAGACGTAGAGACGCGCCCCGCGGCACAGATAACTCAGCGCACTCAGTGCCGCGAGTCCGGCCAGCTGCAGCGGCGGCAGATCGCGCCAGGGGGCGAGCAGCGCTGCCCAACCGATCTCGACCTGCACCCACGCGAGCAGCGTTCCCAGAATCAGCGCGCCGAGCAGCCAGTCGCGCCGGCGCCCGCTCACGGCGCCGCCGGCTCCTGCCGCAGCCGCTCGAGGTTTTCCTGCACGCGCCGCGCCCGCTCGTAACGCTCGCGCGCCGCCGGCTGATCGGGGTTGATCTCGAAGGACGTCTCCCAGACCCGGATGGCGGCAGCGATGCTGCCCTCGGCATACAGCCGGTCGGCCAGATCGGTCAGCAAGCGGGTGCGATGAGCCACGCGCTCGTTGAGCTGGTCCTGCAGCGCCCTGGCGCGCCCATTGTCGGGGTCCGCCTCGAGCACGCGGGCGACGCGCACGGCTGCCTGCGGGTAGTGTTCTCCGGCGAGCAGGGCCTCCGCCTCGTCGAGCTGGGCGCGCAACTGTGCCTGGCGGCGCTCGGCGCGTTCGTCCCGCACCGCCGCCGCGCTGGCCGCCTCGCGGGCGACGACTTCCTCGCGCCAGGCGGCGGAGCGCTCGTCGGCGGCGATGCGATGCGCGAGATCGACGCAGGTACGGGCGAGTTCCAGATGCGCATCGAGCTGCCGCTCCGCGCATCGCAGCAACGGCTCGCGCTGCTGCGCCAGGTCCGTGCGTCGGCGCGCCTGCCCGAACGCGCCGTTCGCGCCGCCTGGTTCGGCCGTCTCCAGGCGCTCTATCAGGGCGAGCTCCTCCAGCATGGCGCGGGTGCGCACCACGGCCAGGCGGTCTTCCCACTCGGGCTTGAGGCTGCGCCAGCGCGCGTCCACGCGGTCGAACTCCTCGGCAAGCTGGGGGTCGCGCGGAAACTGCCGGCGACCGGCTTCGAGCGCTTCCAGCGCGGCGCCCCACTGGCCGCGCTCCACCGCCGCCTGCGCGCGGCTCAGCGCGTGCTCGGGCGACGCGAAGGTCGGCGGCTGCGTTGGCTGCGGCGGCTGCGGCGGCTGACCGGCGCAGCCGTGCAGCAGGATGGCCGCCGGCAGCAACAGACCCGGCCATCGGGGCCACCCGGCCTTCATACCGGCGCTACCGCCGGGTCGTTGACCGCCGCCAGACAGGCCTCTACCCGGGTTCGGGTCCGCTGACCGACGTCGCGCACCGCGTACGCGGAGACGGGATCGTCGTAGCCCTTGAGCTGCAGCGGCCCGACCGGCTCGACCTCGACCTCCGCTGCGACCCCCGGCTCGCCCAGGGTGTCGGCGCTGATCACCAGACGATCGACCGGACTGCGCGCGCACAAGCGCGCGGCCAGGTTCACGCTGTCGCCGAGCACGGTGAACTCCATCCGCTCCAGGCTGCCGAGATTGCCGGCCTGCATCTGGCCGCTGTTGAGCGCGAGGCGGAACACGACCGTAGGCAGCCCCAGGGCACGGCGGCGCAGATTGATCGCCTGGGCCAGCCGAACGATGGCCTGGCCGCAGACCACGGCATTGAGGGCGTGACGGCGGTCCGGCTCCGGCACGCCGAACAGGATCATGACGCTGTCGCCGATGAATTTGTCCACCGTGCCGCCGCACACCGAGCCGGCCATCGCGAAGGCGCCGAAGTAGTCGTTGACCAGATCCACGACCTGTTCCGGCGGCAGGCCGCGCGACAGCCGGGTGAAATCGACGATGTCGCAAAACAACACGCTGCCGCGTACCGCCCGCCCCTGCAGCCGCTGGTGCCCCGGCGCCGCGAGCACCGAGCGCGCGACCCCGGGCGACAGGTAGCGGTTCAGCGCTGCTTCGATC
>JARRQB010000060.1:0-7060 GCA_037382265.1 Gammaproteobacteria bacterium
CGGGACCATGATCGAGGTGGTGCGGGCGTGCATGCGTGCGGAGTCCCTGGCCGAGGAGGCGGAGTTCTTCTCGTTCGGCACCAACGACCTGACCCAGGCAACCTTCTCGTTCTCGCGCGAGGATGCCGAGAACAAGTTCCTGCCGATGTACAACGAGAACGAGATCCTGCAGGACAACCCGTTCGAGGTGCTCGACGTCAAGGGCGTCGGCAAGCTGATGGACCTGGCCGTCAATTGGGGCCGGACCACGCGGCCGGACATGAAGGTCGGCATCTGCGGCGAGCACGGCGGCCACCCGGCGTCGATCCGCTACTGCCACGACATCGGTCTGACCTACGTCTCGTGCTCGGGCCCGCGCGTGCCGATCGCCCGCCTGGCCGCGGCGCACGCCGCTTTGCAGGCAAAGCCCTGAGCCTAGCCGGGTAAGCAAGAGGCCGCGGCGGTCGGGGGCGGCTTGAACGAGGGGTGTCGCCCCCCCTGTGCCGACAACCGATCGCCGATGGCTTTCTGGCAAGAACGGCGTCCCGGTTGTATAACCTGTGCATCGACGACTTGCACGGGAGAGTGCCCCTATGCCCACCGGCCGCCGCCTCGACTGTGGTTTGCGCTGCGCGTTGCCCGTCATTTTGTTGGCGGCGGGGTTGCTGACCGGTTGCGCCGGCCTGCGCGGCGGCTACGTGCCGGTCGGGATCGGCGAAGTGGTGGTGCTCAAGCCGCAGACCGTGCCGGCAGGTCGGGCGCGCACCTTCTATCAGGCCGGCGGGTCGGTGGCGCGGGTCGACGTGTACGAGCCGTACTGCGAGCTCGAGATCAACACCGTGGCCGACCATCCGCAGACCATAGCGCCGGGCCGCTTCCGGGTGGTGCGCGGCGGCACCGCGCTGCTGTCCGACCCGGATGCCAGGCTCCCGATATTCGGACCCTTTGTCGACGTCGGCTGTGGCGACGAGATCTACTACGAAGTGGACTACCGCCTGTCCTCGGCCGCGCAGCCGGGCGTGCGGCAGCTGCGCTGCCGGCAAGCCTTTCCCGCCTGCGGTCCGGGAGCCTTCCGCTACCCCTCCAAGGAGGTCGTTCAGGACACACTGGGCGAGGCGTTTTTCATCGAATGAGCAACAAGCATGCGCGGCTGATCGAGCAGATCTTCCAGGAGCGTCCCGGCGCCAACATCCACTGGCGCGAGATCGAGTCCCTGCTCAGACACCTGGGCGTCGAGGTGGCGAACGTCCACGGGGCTGCCTTTCACGTCGTCCTGAACGGCGTCGAGGGCGTTCTGCACCGGCCGCACCACGGCGGCGCCTGCAGCCGGCAGGAGGTCCGCCACGTCCGCGAGTTCCTGGCTGCGGCCGGGGTTACCCCCTCGCTCTACGGCTCGCGCTGACGCCTCGGTTTTGCCGAGACCTCGGGTGAAATTTTTGTTGCAGCTTACTGTTTAAACGCAAGAACTTTCCTGTCCTGCCGCTATCCAACCCAGCAAGAACAATGGGAGGATCAGCATGTCTCGTGAACTGATGTCGACCCGGCAGGAGGTTGCCGGTTACCTGTACGATTTGGCCTGGAAGCGCTACCGCGTGCGCCTGGCCCGGGATTCCGCCTTGCCGTCGACCGCGCCCGAGCGGCTGACGGCCGCGGAGGTGCGCGCCGCCGTGGCCGCCGTGGAGATGAGGCTGCGCTGGCAGGCGCAGGGCCTGGAGCCCCAGTTCCGAGGGTAGCGGCGCAGCCGTCGATCAATCGATGCGGCGATAGCGGATTCGGTGCGGGTTGACAGCGTCGTCGCCGAGTCGGCGTTTCTTGTCTTCCTCGTAGTCCTGGAAGTTGCCCTCGAACCAGACCACCTGCGAGTCGCCCTCGAAGGCAAGGATGTGAGTGGCAATGCGGTCGAGGAACCAGCGGTCGTGGCTGATCACCACCGCGCACCCGGGGAAGGCCAGGAGCGCCTCTTCGAGCGCCCGCAGGGTCTCGACGTCCAGGTCGTTGGTTGGCTCGTCGAGCAGCAGGACGTTGCCGCCGGACTTCAACAGCTTCGCCAGGTGTACCCGATTGCGCTCGCCGCCGGACAGGTCGCCGACGCGCTTCTGCTGGTCGGAGCCGCGGAAGTTGAAGCGCCCGACGTAGGCCCGCGAGGGCATCTGGAACCGGCCGACGGTGATGATGTCCTGGCCGTCGGAGATCTCCTCCCACACCGTCTTGCTACCGTCGAGCGAGTCCCGGCTCTGGTCGACGTAGGCGAGTTGCACGGTCGGGCCGATGCGCAATTCGCCCGCGTCGGGTTGTTCCTGGCCGGTGATCATGCGGAACAGAGTGGTCTTGCCGGCACCGTTCGGGCCGATGACGCCGACGATGCCGCCTTTGGGCAGATTGAAGCTCAGTCCGTCGTACAGCAGTCTGTGGTCGTAGCCCTTGCGAATGTCGACGGCCTCGATGACCAGGTCGCCCAGGCGCTCGCCCGGCGGGATGTAGATCTCGTTGGTCTCGTTGCGGCTCTGGAAGTCGCTACTTTGCAGCTCCTCGAACCGAGCTAGACGCGCCTTGCTCTTGGCCTGGCGGCCCTTGGGATTCTGCCGCACCCACTCGAGTTCCTGCTTCATGGCCTTGATGCGCGCCGCCTCCTGCTTCTGTTCCTGCTCCAGGCGCTGTTCCTTCTGCTCCAGCCAGGAAGAGTAGTTGCCCTCCCAGGGGATGCCGTGGCCGCGGTCGAGTTCGAGGATCCAACCGGCGACGTTGTCGAGAAAGTAGCGGTCGTGGGTCACCGCCACGACGGTGCCGGTGTAATCGGCGAGGAAGTGTTCCAGCCAGGCGACCGATTCGGCGTCGAGGTGGTTGGTCGGCTCGTCGAGCAGCAGCATGTCGGGCTTCTCCAGCAGCAGCCGGCACAGGGCGACGCGCCGCCGCTCGCCGCCGGAGAGCCTGGCGACGTCGGCATCCCAGGGCGGGAGACGCAGCGAGTCGGCGGCGATCTCGAGCTGGCGGTCCAGGTTGTGGCCGTCGCGGGCCTGGATCAGGTCCTCGAGCTGGGCCTGCTGCTTGGCCAGCGCGTCGAAGTCGGCGTCGGGCTCGGCATAGGCGGCGTAGACCTGGTCGAGTTCGGCCAGCGCCTGCTTGACCTCGGCGACCGCCTCCTCGACGTTTCCGCGCACGTCCTTGGTCTCGTCGAGCCGGGGTTCCTGCGGCAGGAAGCCGACGTGGATGCCGGGCTGCGGCCGGGCTTCGCCGTCGATGTCCTGGTCCTCCCCGGCCATGATGCGCAGCAGCGTGGACTTGCCGGCGCCGTTCAGGCCCAGCACCCCGATCTTGGCGCCGGGGAAGAAGGACAGGGATATATCGCGCAGGATCTGCCGCTTGGGCGGCACGATCTTGCTCACGCGATTCATGGTGTAGATGTACTGAGCCATGGGTTTCTCGGTCGCTTGGGGCTTAACCGATCATTCTCGCACAGGCTCGCGATCGGCGCGCAGCCGCCGGGCCCGACTGGCACCTATCGTGGAAGCTGCGGCGCCAGCCGCTGCTATGGGCCCAAGTCGCCGCGCCTGCTGGCGTTGTTGCTGCTGGCCTGGGCGCTGCTGCGCGTTCGCGTGGCCGACGAACAGCAGATCAACCCGTTCGGCGCCGTGCGCTTCTGAAGACCGGCAATCAGGCCCCAGGGACTAGGGCTTTGCGGCTTCGCTCACCCTAGATTCCAGCTCCTCGCCGTTGCGAGTAGGCGGCCAGCGTGTTCTGCAACAGCGTCGCCACCGTCATCGGCCCAACGCCCCCCGGCACCGGCGTGATCCAGGCGGCGCGTTGGGCGGCGCCCTCGAAATCGACGTCGCCGCAGAGTTTCCCGTCGTCGAGCCGGTTGATGCCGACGTCGATCACCACCGCGCCCGGCTTGACCCAGTCGCCCCGGACAAAGTTGGGTACGCCGACGGCGGCGACCACGACGTCCGCACCGCGCACTTTGCCCGAGAGGTCGAGCGTCTTGCTGTGACACACGGTGATGGTGCAGCGGGCCATCAGCAGTTCCAATGCCATGGGCCGGCCGACGATGTTGGACTGGCCGATGATGATCGCATCCTTGCCCACCAGGTCGACGCCGGTGCGCTCGAGCAGGGTCATGACCCCTCGCGGGGTGCACGGCCGCAGCACCGGCGCACGCAGGGCCAGGCGGCCGACGTTGTACGGGTGGAAACCGTCCACGTCCTTCGCCGGCAGGATGCGTTCGGTGACCCGGTGTTCGTCGATGTGTTTCGGCAGCGGCAGCTGGACCAGGATGCCGTCGATCTCGTCGCGTCCGTTCAACCGATCGATCAGTTCGAGCAGCCGCGCCTCCGAGGTGTCGCCGGACAGTTCGATCAGTTCGGAGTGAAAGCCGAGCTGTTCGCAGGCCCTGCGCTTGTTGCGCACGTAGACCTCGGAGGCCGGATTATCGCCGACCAGCACCACAGCGAGCCCGGGCGGGCGTGCTCCGGCGGCCACGCGTGCCGCGACCTCGGCCTTGATCTGCGCTCTCACGTCGGCGGCGACGGCCTTGCCGTCGAGGATTTGGGCACTCATGGTTGCGGGACCTCGCATGCGACGTGTTGGATGGTTGCGCATGATAAACCAAGGCCGCCCGACGCACGGCGACGCGGAAATTGACGGCCCCGCTGCCGGACCTTATCATTTCGGGCCTTGCCGAGGTTTGGGCTCCAGCGCGGGGTATAGCGCAGTCTGGTAGCGCGCCTGCTTTGGGAGCAGGATGTCGGGGGTTCGAATCCCTCTACCCCGACCAAATCGGCTCGAACCGCTGCGCCCGTAGCTCAACCGGATAGAGCAACGGCCTTCTAAGCCGTAGGCTGCAGGTTCGAGTCCTGCCGGGCGCGCCATTCCTGGTGCGAGCTAGCCGGCACGGGGTGACAGGGTCCGACCCGCGGAACCGTCGCGAAAGTTCGTTGGTGGGCGTAGCTCAGTTGGTAGAGCCCTGGATTGTGATTCCAGTCGTCGTGGGTTCGAGTCCCATCGCCCACCCCAATTAAGAGGGCCCGATCCGCCGAATCGGGCCCTCTGTCCTCTCGCCAAGCCGCCAAGTTCGCCAAGACAAAACCGCGCTTTTCGTTGCGTCCTCTGCGGCTTCGCGAGAGATCGGTGTTGGCGTTGCGAGGGCCGGGTGTCCGTCCCCAGCCGCCGAGCCTGCGAAGTAAAACGAGGGTTTGCGTTGCGCCCGGGCGCGCCCCTTAGGCCGGGTCGGCGACCCACACGGCGCTACCGAGCGCCACGAAGGGGATCAGTCGAGCAAGCCCCAGAGCCCCGGCGGGCAAGGGCACGCCCGGCATGGTCCCCCTCGGGGTAGTGCCGGTGTCCTTCAGGCGGCGTGCGTTTGTCCGCTCTGCTCGCGGTAGTGCGGGTCCAGCCAGCAGCGCGGCAGGTTCTCGCCGGAGCAGAACACGAGATCGGATTTTTTGAAGGCCTCGGGTTCCGGCAGGTCTTCGCCGACGTTGTAACGGCCCTTGACGGTCGTGCTGAACGGGTCGAACAGCTGCTCCGTGTCAAGGATTTCCACCAGGTGGTGCGTGTTGCGTTCCTGTACGAACATCGCGCTTACCTCCACTCTTCGGGGCGTGTCCCCCTGCCTCAATTTTAGCCGTTCGCCTGTCGGCTTTCCGGGATCCGCGACCCTGCGCCGCGCAGGGAATCGGCCGGCGGTGTCGCCAGCGCCCGTTCGATGAGGGGCGCGACGGCGACGCGCGCCGAGAGCCGGGCGCACAGCAGGTAGGTGCCGGCGATCTTGCGGTGGAGAAACAGGATCGCCGGCGGCGGCAGGCGGGCGAAGCCCTGGTCGACCCGCAGTTCCATGACCCGCGCGGTCATGCGCTGTGCCAGATCGGCACGACCGAAGTCGTAAGCCATCGGTTGGCGCGCCGGCTCCGCGGCCGTCAGGATCAACTCGGCGATGGCGTCCCGGTAGGCCTCGGGGTCGGCCTCGGCGACGTAGCCCACGGCGTGGGCGCCGGCGAGCACTGCCCGGCGGTCGCCCGCCACGGCGGCCGCGATCAGCCGCCGCAGCGCCTCGACCTCGGCCTGCGGGTAGACGCGAATGGCGCCGAAATCGAGCAGGCCGATGCGGTCTGTGGCCCGGTCGTAGCGGTAATTGGCAAAGTTGGGGTCCGTCTGGACCAGACCCCATTGCAGGAGCTCGGTCAGCGCCAGCCCCAGCAGCCGGGTGGCGAGGTCGTCGCGCAGTGCCTGGGGCGCCCCGGCGAAGCTGTCGACGGCCTCCCCGGGGACGTAGCTCATGGGCAACACCTCGGCCCCGGTCCACTCCTCGACGACGCGCGGTGCGACCAAGCCCTCCCGCCCCGCCAACAAGGCCCGGTAACGGGTCAGGTGGCGGGCCTCGAGTCGGTAGTCGGCTTCCTCGTGCAGCTGCCGCCGCGCCTCGTCGAGCAGCGGCGCGATGTCCATACCGGGCGGCAGCAGGCCGAACAGCCGCAACAGGGTAGCGACGTTGGCCACGTCGCTGTCGATGCTGGCCTTGACGCCGGGGTACTGGACTTTGACGGCCAATTGCTCGCCCGCTCGGGTCTCCGCACGGTGCACCTGGCCGATCGAGGCGGCGGCGACGGGGGTAAAGTCGAAGCGGCGGAAGCGCCGCTCCCAGCCCTTGCCCCATGCCCGCTCGAGCACCCTGGCCACCTCGCCGAGCGGCATGGCGTGGGCGTCGTCGCGCAACCGCGCCAGGATGCGCGTCAACTCCGGTGGCAGGAAATCGCCGGCTTCCATCGACAACAGCTGCCCCACCTTCATCGCGGCGCCGCGCAATTCGGCCAGTCGGTCGGTCACGCGGCGGATGTTGCCGGTGGTGAGCAGCAGGTCCTGGCGCGAGGGGCGCTGGCCGTTCGTCAGCGGGCGCAGGCCCTCGCCGAGCATGCCGCCGGCGATGCCGCCGGCGAGTCTGCCGAGGTGGCCGATGCGTCCGAGACGACTGCCGGGTAGGGGAGAATTCTTCATGGGCACTGGGCTTAATGGGTAGCCGATCGGCTGCGTTAAAACCAGTGTAGCGACAGTGACCAGATTTATTCTGGTCATTTATTCTGGTTATTGG
>JARRQB010000061.1:0-7050 GCA_037382265.1 Gammaproteobacteria bacterium
GCTCGATCAGCCGGTTGAGAAGCCGAACCATGGTGGACTTGCCCGAGCCCGACAGCCCCATGATGACGAAGATCTCACCCTCTTCGATGGTCAGATTGGCGTCGCAGACGCCAACGGTCTGGCCGGTGCGGTCGAAGATTTCTCCCTTGTCCACGCCTTCACGCAGCAGCTTCAGGGCCTGATTCGGGTCGTCGCCGAAGATCTTGTAGAGGTGCTTTACGACTACTTTTTCTGCCATGACTGGGTCCTCTGGGCACCGCGGGCGTCGACAATACCGGGCCCGGTTGTGGGTGAACACGTCCGAACCGTGTTGGAAATGCCCCGGGGGACACCGACGCCTGTACCGCTGAAAAAAACAGACAGCGCTGTTGCAGCGCCCACTGAAGAGGTGGCCGACGCGCGACGACCACTTTATAAGCATAGTTTAATCTATGGTGCCCAAGGCAGCCGGGCATTGCAAACTGAAGATCTGCCGGATGTCCGCGCCAGCAAAACAAGCAACCGCGCGCGGAACGGATAAGTGGCGGTTCCGATTTTCAAAGACGTGATGTTCGGTGATGACGACGGGTTGGTCCCGCTGGCCTCGACCAGCCTGACCGATGTCGTCATCGTCGGATCAAGTCACTCGTTGCTGCGCTGCAGTCGGGAAGTTGCACGCCAGACCGTCGCCGTCCGCCCCTGCGGTGGATGCGTGCACGACTCCTGAAGCTTTACGGACAGCGATTTCGCAACACCGCGCTACCGTTTGCTGTCGAGTGACTGGCTACCGCTGGCAAACCTGGGACTGAGGTCATAGGGGAGCAGCGCCCGTCAGCGATGACCTACGACGAGCTGGGCGTCTGGCCCTACAGATCCTCCAGGCGGACCAGCTTCCACCGGCCCTCGACTTTGCTCAGCGTAGCTCGGGCGGTCACCATGCTTTCGTTGGCACCCATGCGTTTCACGTACATCACCCTGGCAACGTAGTCGCCGTTGTCCAGCGCTTTACCATCTTCCACCCCTTGCACGCGGACCGAAATCTCGGAGGGATTCGAGACGCCCACTGCCTCTTGGGTGCGCTGCGCGCCGGCCATGTCCAGGGTGCGTTGCAGATCGTCACGAAATGCAGTTTCCAAGGAATCCTGGATCTGCACCGTACTGGGTTTACCGTCCCCGAGCGAACACCCGGAGAAAATGGGGATCAAGATCAACAGAAAGACTGCGATTTTCACGACTTCTCCTCAGGTTCAGAGTATGCGGCGAACCAAGCGCTCGACAAGACAAAGCGCCTGGGCGTTTCCAACCCGGGCTGCGCGTTTTCGCCGCTCAACCGAGGCAAAACCACGACCGCCCCCACTCGGGCCGTCGACGTCCAGCCTTGCGGCCGAATAGCCTCTGGTCCGAACAAGCGAAGTCAGTGCTCAGGCATGCCAAGGCCGACACCTCCTGCTCTCACAAGACCTCGTTGCTGACTTTAAGAGAACTCCATAGCCGGCAATCTATCGTTCTTCGACAGCAAATTCCCAGCACCCGGCGCATTCCCTCCTAACATGGAAACCGGTGTATCAGGGCCTCCATCACCAGCCAGGCGGCAGGCCTGTCGAGGTCTGCGCCACGCCGTGAAGCGAAGCCGGTAAAGACATCGGACAGCTCTTTCGACGTCGTCTCGGGCGGCACGCAAAAAGAAGCCTTGGTCTGCAACGATCCTTGCGTCTCGAGGAGACCAATTCCCTCTTCTATCCCACTGATGAAGCCTTGACAATAGCTTTTCCTCTCGCGACCCGACCGGGTCAGCGAGCTCGATGCATACCCCATGAGCAGCTCTCGGGCGCTGAGTCGCCGGTCGCAAGCACATGCCCCGGCAACCGGAAAGATCGAGCCGTGCCGCCGATTCGGTAACCGACGTCCGGCCCGAGGCCTCGCCACGAGAGCAGCACGTCGCGAACAGCCAGCTGACCGGCTCCGCTCATCACTGCAAGACCTGGGGGACATCTCCGCAGGGTACGGAAGTTGGGGTAGCCTTGGAGGCACGCATTCGCGATGCCAAGGCCCGACCGTGCATTCCAAGCGCTACCCCGCCAGCCACTACGACGACGACCTGGTGCTCAAGGTTCCGGCGCTGCTGTGGGCCGCGATGGCGTTCTTCGTGCGGCACGTCCTGTTCCTGGCGGTCGGCTTCCTGCCCCGTATCGGGGACGCATTGAGCTACCTGCAGGGCATCGTCGAGCCGACCTACCTAATCGCCGACGTCTTGGCCGCGCCGGTGCTGCTGGTGGCCCTGCGGCGCAAGCCGGGCTCACCCGTCTGGATGCGCGCGATCTGGTACCGGGGCCGTGTGCTGCTGGTCGGCTCGGCTCTCACCTATCTCGCCCTGTGGGTCGCCAACCTGGGCCTCGACCACCATTGGCATCTGGCGGCGCTCGACCGGTCCATGATCATCTCGCTGGCCCTCAATATGGTTTTCCTGACGTTCGTGGCGACCTCCCCCCTGGTGCGCGACGTGTTCCGGGATTTTCCCACGACATCCGGCTCCGGCCCCGGCGGGAAGTAATTTCGCCGCTATTGCGACCACCTGCGCCCCCGCCCGGCCAACGAGCCCCGGATCCCCGCCGTCGCGCGATCGACCCGTGCGGTCATCGCGGGGCCCGGAAGACAGCCGCGCGCGTCGCTACCGCCAATCTGGCCTATGATCCTTCGGGACCGCGGTCGGGCAGCGCCGGTTGTGAACGAACGCATGAGCCGGGTACACAATGGACCATGAAATCAGTCTGATCGCTACGATTGCAGTTAGCCTGGCACTCGCCGTCGTCCTCGGGTTCGCCGCCCAGCGGCTGCGCCTGCCGCCCGTTCTCGGTTACCTACTCGCGGGGGTCGCCATCGGCCTCGTTTTGCCGGGCTCGGTGGACGACCTGCTGGCGGTCCGGCGGGTCGCCGTGCCGGAAGCGATCGGGCAGGTCGCGTTCGCCACGCTGAGCGGCATCGGGCTCGCGATGACCTGGGACTGGAGCGTCGGCGCCGGGCTGGTGTTCGGACTGAGCCTCTCGGTGGCCAGCACCGTAGTCCTTCTCAGGGCGCCGGGGGAACGCATCATTCGCGAAGGCGATCCCGCCGACGCCTTGTATCTTGTCGTGCAAGGCGAGGCAGAAGTCACCATAGACAGTCGCAAGGTCGGGACCCGAGGCCCCGGTGAGTTCTTTGGCGAGATGGCACTGCTGACCGGCGACCGCCGTACGGCCGACGTGACCGCGCTCGACTACAGTCGCTTCGCCCGCTTGAGCCGGCGCGACTTCCGCCACCTTCTGCGCCGTTATCCCGCTATTCGCGAACAGATAGAACAACTTGCGCAGGAACGCGCGAACGCGTCCCGCCAGCTGCTGGGAGGCCAGGGCTGATCGATGTCGGCGCGGAATTCCGCACCGTTGCTCGTTCCCGGGCGCACCACTCAGGGGCTGGGACGATGTCATGTCTGCCGTCTGCGCGCAGCGCAGCCGCTGCTCTGTCCCGGCATGCGGACGATCCGCTCCGCTGCCATCGCCCGCAGCCGGGCCACGGGCCGGCGCCCGGTTCTGCCGTCCCGCATTCAGACTGAATTCAGCCCATCGCAACCATCATGGCTTCAGCGGGTCACAACAGCAGCCTGTCGCAAAGCAGTCACAGGCTATGAGCCGAGCTTACGGAGCACGCATGCCGAATCGCCTTAGCAAGATCCTCGCCGGTGCGATCGTCGCCGCCGCGGTCGGCCTGGGCGGCTGGTGGCTGTACCGACCGCCCGCCGCGCCGGCGCAACCGATCTACGACCTGGTCGAGCTGCGCAGCGGCCCGATCAGCGCCGTGGTCTCTGCCACCGGCACCCTCAACCCGGTCAACACGGTCCAGGTCGGCAGCCAGGTCTCCGGCACCATCCAGTATTTGTACGCCGACTTCAACGATCAGGTCGAAAAGGACACCGTCATCGCGCAGATCGACCCCGCGGTGTTTCAGGCCAAGCTCGCCGAGGCGCAGGCCAATCTCGCGAACGCCGAAGCGGCGCAGGAAAAGGCCTGGGTCAGCGTCGAGGACGCGAAACGCGAGCTAGACCGACGCGCCGAGCTGTACCGCAAGGCGCTGATCGCGGCGAGCGAATTGGACGCGGCGCGCTTCGCGTACGACTCGGCCCGGGTCGAGCATCGGGTAAAGGCCGCCGGCGTCGCTCAGGCACGTGCCGCCCTGCAGCGCGAACAGGTCAATCTCGACTACACCACCATCGCGGCACCGATCGACGGCGTGGTCATCTCGCGCGACGTCGACGTCGGTCAGACCGTGGCCGCCAGCCTGCAGGCCCCCACCTTGTTCACCATTGCCAACGATCTGACGCGCATGCAGGTCGAAGCCGACGTAGACGAGTCCTTTATCGGCATGGTGCGCGAGGGTCAGCCGGTCACTTTCACCGTGTTCGCCTACCCCGAGCGCAAGTTCCGCGGCGAGGTGGCGCAAGTTCGCCTGCAGCCCAAGGTCGAGGCCGGCGTGGTCAAGTACAACTGCATCATCCACGTCGACAATGCCGACCTGGCGCTCAAGCCCGGGATGACCGCGACCGTGACCATCGAGGTGGACCATGCGGAACAGGCGTTGCTGGTGCCGCACGCCGCGCTGCGCTTCGTGCCGGACTGGCCCGAGGCCCGTTTGGCAGCGAGTCGCGACGGCCTGCAGAGCGGCGAGGCCATCGTCTGGCGCGAGGCCGGCGGCACGCTGCAGCCCGTACCGGTAACCACCGGCATCGTCGGCGAGAGACTGACCGAGATCCGCGGCGCGGACCTGGACGTGGGCATGCCGCTGGCGGTGCCCGCCTCCCGCACCGAGCGCGCGCGCAAGCGCCGCTTCGGTTTGAGCCTGTTCTGAACCCGGATGGCCAAACCGCTGATCGAGATCCGTGACCTGCACAAGGCCTATGCGCTCGACGGGGTGCAGATCCCGGCCCTGCAGGGCATCGACCTGGCGGTGGAGAACGGCGAGTTCGTGGCCATCATGGGACCGTCGGGGTCGGGTAAGTCGACCCTGATGAACATCATCGGCTGCCTGGACGTGGCCGATGCCGGCAGCTACCTGCTGCGCGGCCAGGACGTCACCCGCATGAGCACCGCCGTGCTGGCCGAGCTGCGGAACCGCGAAATCGGCTTCGTGTTCCAGAACTTCAATCTGCTGCCGCGTACCAGCGCATTGGAGAACGTGGAGACGCCGTTGATCTACGCCGGGGTTCACAAAAAGGAGCGCCGGCAGCGGGCACGCGAGGCGCTGCGGCACCTGGGCCTGGGCGAGCGCCTGGACCACCTCTCCAACCAGTTGTCCGGGGGCCAGCAACAGCGGGTGGCAATTGCCCGCGCCCTGGTTAACCGCCCGGCGCTGCTGTTGGCGGACGAGCCGACCGGCAACCTCGACACGGCGACCAGCACCGAGATCCTCGCCCTGCTCGAGGCCCTGCATCGCGACGAAGGTCTGACGATCGTGATGATCACCCACGACCCAGAGGTGGCGGCGCGCGCCCAGCGCAGCCTGTTGGTGCGCGACGGCCGCCTGGAGAACTCGCCGTGAATCTGTCCGCCGCCCTGCAGCTGGCCCTGCGCGCGCTCTGGCGCAACAAGACCCGCGCCCTGTTGACGACCCTGGGGGTCATTATCGGCGTCGGTTCAGTCATCGCCATGTTGGCGATCGGCACCGGGGCGCAGCAGCGCATCGCCGAGCAGCTCGAGAGCATGGGCACCAACAGCCTGGTCATTCGCCCCGGCTCCGTGACTCGCGGTGGGGTGCGCATCGGCGCCGGCAGTTCGCAGCGGCTGACCCCGGCCGACGCAGACGCCGTGGCCGAACTGCCGGACGTGGTGGCGGTGGCGCCCAGCGTGCAGACCACGGCGCAGGTACGTTACCGCGGCACCAACTGGGGCACCGCGATCTGGGGTATCACGCCCGACTACCTGGTCGTGCGCAGCTGGCCTCTTGCCTTTGGCGAGCCGCTCACCCAGCGCCAGGTCCGCGGCGCCCATCACGTGTGCCTGCTGGGGCAAACGGTGGCCCGCGAGCTGTTCGGCCTGGTCAACCCCGTCGGGGAGACCATCGTGATCAAGAACCTCGCCTGCCGCATCCTCGGCGTACTCACCGAGAAGGGCGCCACCGCCAGGGGCTCAGACCAGGACGATGCGATCTTCATGCCGATCACGACCGTCCAGCGCAAACTCAAGGGCATCACCCACATCGAGCGCATCGAGCTGACGACCGCCGGCCGCGAGGCGGCCTTCCGCGCCACCAAGGCAGTCACCCGCCTGCTGCGGCAGCGCCACCAGCTCACCGACGATCAACCGGACGACTTCCGGATCTACAACCGGGCCGAACTCGCCCAAACCTCGGAGGAAAGCGCGCGCGTGTTCACCTGGCTGCTGGGCAGTATTGCCTCGGTGTCCCTGCTGGTCGGAGGCATCGGCATCATGAACATCATGCTGGTGTCGGTCACCGAGCGCACGCGCGAGATCGGCATCCGCATGGCGCTGGGCGCCAGGCCGCGTGACGTCCTGTGGCAGTTCCTGCTGGAGGCGCTGCTGCTGAGTTGCGTCGGCGGGGTGTTCGGCATTCTGGTGGGCCTGGGCGGCGCCAGCGCGGTCGCCAAATTCTCGCAGCTGCCGGTCGAGGTCACCCCGGCCTCGGTGCTGCTGGCCTGTTTGTTCGCCGGGCTGGTAGGTGTTTTTTTCGGCATGCACCCGGCCCGCAAGGCGGCGCGGCTGCGCCCCATCGACGCCCTGCGCTACGAATGAGCCAAGACCCGGCGCGGCGCCTGATCTGACGCCGCCGACACGTCAGGAATGCTCCAGCGCAGCGAGTTCGCTCGATGCCCGCCGCAGTTTCATGGAGACCACCCGGGCCAGGTTAGCGAGCAACGTGACCGCAAGTTCGGGGCGCTGCGCCTTCAGTTTCTCTAACTCCCCAGGGGACAGGCTCAACAGTACGACGTCGCTGTCCGCCCAGGCGCTCGCCGACCGCTGCAGGCGGTCGAGCAGCGCCAACTCGCCGATGACGCTGCCGGGGCCGTAGGTAAAGATGCGTTTC
>JARRQB010000062.1:0-7034 GCA_037382265.1 Gammaproteobacteria bacterium
GTGCTGCGCGCGCTGGCGACGCAGCACGTGCTCGGCGGCTACGACCTGGCCCGCGCCTACCCGGAACTCGGCCACGCCGTGCTGGTGTGCGCGACCGAACTGCGCACGTCGGCCGACATCGCCCGGTACGCCCAGGAGCTCGCCCGCGTCGTCGCCAGCCGAACCTAGGCGAGGTCCCAGGCGAGCCCGTTTTCGACAATTGGACCCATCGAACTATCGCGAGGAATCAGCTATGGCCACCATCACGCTTCACGGGGATCCCTGCAACACCAACGGCGAGCTGCCCGCTATCGGCAGCACCGCGCCCGACTTCAAGCTGGTCGACAAGGACCTTGCGGACGTGTCGCTGAGCGACTTCGCCGGCAAGAAGAAGTTGATCAGCATCGTTCCGAGCCTCGACACCGGCGTGTGCGCGACCTCGACCAAGATCTTCAACGAGCGCCTCGGCGGCCGTTCCGACGTCGTGGTGCTGGTGGTTTCCGCGGATCTGCCGTTCGCCCAGGGGCGCTGGTGCGGCGCCGAGGGCGTCGACAACGTGGTGACCCTGTCGATGATGCGCTCGCGCAACTTCGCCAAGGACTACGGCATGCTGATTCAGGACGGCCCGCTGGCCGGCATCACCGGTCGCGCGGTGGTCGCGCTGAACGAGGCCGGCGAGGTGGTGTACACCCAACTGGTCGGCGAGATCGGCGAGGAACCCGATTACGACGCGGCCATCAGCGCGCTGGGTTGAGCGCGCCGCGCTAACGCTAACCGCCGGGGAGTTGCGATGCTGATTCACGAACAGTCGCGGCCGGGCCGCCGGGCCACCGCACAGGCGCCGCACGCGGCCGCCGAGTTGACCGGCCTGCCTGAGCAGTTCCGCCGCAAGACGCCGCCGCGCCTGCCCGAGGTGTCGGAGATGCAGGCGGTACGCCACTACACGCGGCTGTCGCAAAAGAACTTCAGCATCGACACCCACTTCTATCCGCTAGGCTCGTGCACCATGAAGTACAATCCGCGGGCGTGCAACAGCCTGGCCATGCTGCCGGGCTTCCTGGCGCGGCACCCGGACGCGCCGGCGTCGCACAGCCAGGGCTTCCTGGCGTGCCTGTACGACCTGCAGGAGATCCTCAAGGAAGTGACCGGTATGCGCGAGGTCTCGCTGACGCCGGCGGCGGGTGCGCAGGGCGAGTTCACCGGCGTGGCCATGATCCGCGCTTACCACGATGCTCGCGGAGACGGCGCGCGCACCGAGATCCTGGTCCCGGACGCGGCGCACGGCACCAACCCGGCGACGGCGGTGATGTGCGGTTACCAGGTGCGGGAGATCCCGACCGACGCTGAGGGCGACGTCGATTTCGAGGCGCTGCGCCGGGCCGTGGGTCCCCAGACCGCCGGGATCATGCTGACCAACCCCTCGACGCTGGGTGTGTTCGAGCGCCGCATCAAGGAGATCGCGGCGCTGGTGCACGAGGCCGGCGGGCTGCTCTATTACGACGGCGCGAACCTCAACGCCATCCTCGGCAAGGTGCGCCCGGGCGACATGGGGTTCGACGTCATCCACATGAACCTGCACAAGACCTTTTCCACGCCGCACGGCGGCGGCGGCCCCGGCGCCGGTCCGGTGGGAGTGAGCGAACGCCTGGTGCCCTTCCTGCCGGTGCCGATGATCGGCTACGACGGCCAGGACTATCACTGGGTGACCGAACGGGAGCGCCCGCAGACGATCGGCCGCCTGTCGGCGTTCGCCGGCAACGCCGGGGTGCTGCTGCGCGCCTACGTCTATGCCCGCATGCTGGGCCGCGAGGGGATGCCGCGCGTGGCCGAGTATTCGACCTTGAACGCGAACTACCTGCTGAGGCGGTTGCAGGCCGCCGGCTTCCAGGCCGCCTTCCCGAACCGGCGCGCCACCCACGAGTTCATCGTCACGCTGCGCAAGGAGGCGAAGGAACTCGGCGTCAACGCCATGGATTTCGCCAAGCGGCTGCTGGACTATGGCCACCACGCGCCGACGACGTATTTTCCGCTGTTGGTGCCCGAGTGCCTGCTGGTCGAACCGACCGAGACCGAGTCGGTCGAGGTCCTGGACGCCTTCGTGGAGGTGATGGCCCGGATCCTCGAAGAGGCGCGCGCCGAACCCGAGACCGTCCGGGGCGCGCCGCACACCCTGCCGGTGCGCCGGCTCGACGACGTCCGCGCGGCGCGCGAACTGGATCTGCGCTGGCGGCCCGATTGAAGGGCGCCGGCGGCCTGAGGCGGATCTTCGACGCCTTCGGCTACTCGATGGCGGGGCTGAGCGCCTGTTTTCGGCACGAGGCGGCCTTCCGGCAGGAGCTGTTCGCCTCGCTGGCGATCGTGCCGCTCGGCCTGTGGCTGGGCGACAACGGCGTGGAGCGCGCGTTGCTGGTCGGCAGCTGGTTGCTGGTGCCCGTGATCGAGTTGTTGAACTCGGCCGTGGAGGCCAGCGTGGACCGGGTCGGCCGGGAACCTCACGAACTCGCGGGGCGGGCCAAGGACATCGCCTCCGCGGCGGTGTTGCTCGGTCTGGTGTTCGCGGCCACCGTGTGGCTGCTGGTGCTGCTGCCGCACGGCCAATAAAAAACCCGCCTTGCGGCGGGTCGCTGGCGTCGGCTCGGCCGACCCTCAATACAGGTAGTCGGGGTTGCCGACGTTGGCCTGTTCGTTGGCCTGCTGGGTACCCATGATGCCCTGGAACTTCGCCTGTTCGGCGGTCTTCAGGGCCTTGTCGAAGTCCCCCGCGGCAACAGCCTCCTCGGCGGCCTTGATCATCTTGCCGGTGTCGCGCCAGGCGCCGTCGGCCGCACTCGCGGTCTCCAGCGCGCTCTTCGCTTCCGCGATGGCCTGCTCCGCGGCCGCCTTGTCGGCTGCGGTGGCCGTGCCGCTGAGCAGCAGCGCGAGGCCGGCGGCGGTCAATAGGGTTTTCAGTCGCATCGATTCCTCCTTAACAGTTCAAGCGGTGTCGCGGTCGTCCCGATCTGGAGTTGTTCTGGCCTCGCCGGTCACTGGGCGGCCGGTTTGGCGTTCTCGGGACTGGGTAAGGTACCATCGAGCGTCATCCTTTGCACCTTAGACCCAACAAGGACATCCCGCCCCCATGTCGGCCCTCATCTGCGGCTCGGTCGCCTTCGACACCATCATGGTGTTCCAGGACCGCTTCAAGCATCACATTCTGCCGGACCAGGTGCACATCCTGAACGTGTCCTTCCTGGTGCCGGAGCTGCGGCGGGAGTTCGGCGGCTGCGCCGGCAATATCGCCTACGGCCTCAAGCTGCTGGGCGGCGAGGGCCGGCCGATGGCCACGGTGGGGACGGACTTCGGGCCGTACGCCGAGTGGATGGACCGCCACGCCATCGAGCGCACCTACATCCGGGTACTCGACGACGCCTACACCGCCCAGGCCTACATCACCACGGATCAGGACGACAACCAGATCACCGCCTTCCACCCCGGTGCCATGAGCCGTGCGCACGAAAACCGGGCAAGCGACGCGCCCGGCGTGACCCTCGGGATGGTCTCCCCGGACGGCCGCCAGGGCATGCTCGAACACGCCGCCCAGTTCGCCGAGCAGGGGGTGCCGTTCATCTTCGACCCCGGCCAGGGGATGCCGCTGTTCGACGGCAACGAGCTGAACCGCTTTGCCGCGCAGGCGCGCTGGCTGGCCTTCAACGACTACGAGGCCCGGCTGATGCAGGAGCGCACCGGCAAGTCGCTGGAGCAACTCGCCCGGGAGGTCGACGCGGTGATCGTCACCCGCGGCGGCGAGGGTTCGACCATCGTTACCCGCCTGGCGACCTACGACATCCCCGCGGCGCCGGCGGACCGGCTGGTCGACCCTACCGGCTGCGGCGACGCCTACCGCGCCGGTCTGATCTACGGCCTGCAGAA
Organism: Gammaproteobacteria bacterium; assembly: GCA_037382265.1. GTDB lineage: Bacteria > Pseudomonadota > Gammaproteobacteria > Chromatiales > Chromatiaceae > JARRQB01. Next base: position 3,889 of record JARRQB010000062.1, read on the forward strand.
CGGCCTCGACTGGCCCATGACCGGCCGCGTCGCGGCGCTGATGGGGGCGATCAAGATCGAACACGCCGGCACCCAGAACCACGCCTTCACCCGCGACCAGTTCGCCGACCGCTTCCGGGCCGCCTTCGGCATGCCGCTGGGGCTCTGAGCCATGGCCGGCGGGGATTGCGCTGCCGAGCCGGAGCTGCTGACCTACGAGCAGGCGCTCGAGCGCTTGCTGGCGGCGGCGCAGCCGGTAGCCGACGTCGAGACCGTCCCCCTGCGCGCGGCGCTCGGCCGGGTGCTGGCCGAGCCGGTGGCGAGCGCGGTCGACGTGCCGGGTTGGGACTACAGCGCCATGGACGGGTACGCGGTGCGTGCGGCCGATCTCGACGAGGCCGGCGGGGTACTGCCGGTGTCGCAGCGCATTCCTGCCGGCACCGAGCCGGCGCCGCTGCTGGCCGGCTCCGCGGCCAGGATCTTCACCGGCGCGCCCAGTCCCGCGGGTTCCGACGCGGTCGTGATCCAGGAGGTGTGCGAGGCGCGGGGCGACGCCGTCGCGCTGCCGCAGGCTCCCGAACCGGGCGCCAACATCCGCCGGCGGGGCGAGGACATCCGCCGCGGCGAGCAGGTGCTGGCGGCGGGGCTGCGGCTGCAGCCGCAGCACCTCGGTCTTGCCGCCTCGGTGGGGGTCGGTCGGCTGCGCGTGCGCCGCCGTCTGCGCGTGGCGGTACTGGCCAGCGGCGACGAACTGGTCATGCCCGGCGAGCCGCTGCGTCCGGGCACCATCTACAACTCCAACCTGTTCACCGCCACCGGCCTGCTGCAGGCGCTGGGCTGCGACGTGCTCGACCGCGGCGTCGTCGCCGACCGCCCGACGGCGACCCGCGAGGCGATCGCCGCGGCGGCCGCCGAGGCCGATCTGGTGCTGGCCTCGGGCGGCGTGTCGGTCGGCGAGGAGGATCACGTCAAGCCTGCGGTCGAGGCCCTCGGCCGCCTGGACCTGTGGCGGCTGGCCATTCGTCCGGGCAAGCCGCTGGCCTTCGGCTGGGTGGGGGCTACGCCGTTCATCGGCACGCCGGGCAACCCGGTTTCGCTGTTTGCCACCTTCGTGCTGTTCGCCCGGCCGTTCATCCTGGCTCGCATGGGCGTGGCCGATTCGCTGCCGCAGCGGCTGCGCGCGGTCGCCGACTTCGACTGGCCCACGCCCGACCCGCGACGCGAGTTTCACCGCGCCCGTCTGCAGGCCGGCGCGGACGGCTGCCCGCGGGTCAGGGTGCATCCCAGTCGCTCGTCGGGCGTGCTGAGTTCGGTCGCCTGGGCCAACGGCCTGGTGGTGATCCCGGAGGGCCGCGTGCTGCGGCGCGGCGAAGCGGTCGACTTCCTGCCCTTCTCCGAACTCCTCACCTGAGCGGTGGCGTGCCGCAGCCGGTGCCCGCATGACGCTTGAGCTCGTCCCCCTCGGCCGAACCGGCCTGCAAGTGACCCGCCTGGGGCTCGGGCTCGCCGCCCTGGGGCGGCCGGGTTACATCAACCTGGGGCACGGCGAGGACCTCGGCAGCGACAAGAGCCGCGCGGCCCTGCGCGCGCGCTGCCACGCGCTGCTGGACGCGGCTTGGCGGGCCGGCATGCGCTACTTCGACGCCGCCCGCTCCTACGGTCGCGCGGAGGAGTTTCTCGCGCTCTGGCTCGACCGGCGCGGCTACCTGCCGGTGGTGGGTTCCAAGTGGGGCTACAAGTACACCGCCGACTGGGCGGTGGATGCCGAGCTGCACGAGCACAAGGAGCACTCGCTCGCGCGGTTCGAAGAGCAGTGGCACCAGAGCTGGCGGCTGCTGGGCGATCGGCTCGCCGTCTACCAGGTGCACTCGGCGACGCTGGACAGCGGCCTGTTCGAGGACGCCGCGCTGCTCGGGCGCCTGGCCGGCTTGAAGGCGGCGGGCGTGCGCCTCGGCATCAGTCTGTCCGGCCCGCGCCAGGCGCAGACCCTGGCGCGGGCGGTCGAGGTCCGCGTCGACGGCCGCCGGCTGTTCGACACGGTGCAGGCGACCTGGAACCTGCTCGAACCTTCGGCCGGTTCCGCCCTCGCCGCGGCCCGCCGCGAGGGCATGGGCGTGATCGTCAAGGAGGCACTCGCCAACGGCCGGCTTGCCGGCCGCGACGCGGCGGCCGAACTGGCAGTCCTGCGGGTGGTGGCGGCGGAACTGGGTGCCACGGTGGACGCCGTGGCCATCGCCGCCGCACTGGCCGAGCCCTGGGCCGACGTGGTGCTGTCCGGCGCGGCCACCGAGGCGCAGCTCGCGGCCAATCTCACGGCCCTCGAGGTGTCGCTCGATGGCCGGCGGCGCGAGCGCCTGGCCGCGCTCGCCGAGGCGCCCGAGGCCTATTGGGCCAGGCGCGCCGCGCTGGCTTGGAACTGAGGGTCGCGGTCGACCTCAGGGCTTGCGCAACACATCGGCGCGGTGCGGGTTGCGGAACTCCGCCACCCCGTCCGCGCCCAGGTGCGGCATGAAGGCCGCCCGGATGCGCTCGAACAAGGCGTCGTCGATGGCGAACTCCGTGTGGGTGGCGCCGATGATGCGTTCCTCGAACTCCTCGAAGCCCTGGAAACGACTGATACTGTCGAAGAAGATCTCGTCCTCGAGCACGAACAGGCCGCTGTCGACCGCCTCGCGCAGCGCCGCGAAGGCCGCCTCGCGCACCGCCTGTTCGTCGTTGAACAGCCGCAGGATGTCGTTGAACGCCCCCGCGTAGACGGGCTCGGAGAAGTAGGCGATGCCGCCGGGTTTGAGCACGCGGTGGATCTCCTCGAGCCCCTGGCGCAACAGCTGGACCGGCACGTGGTGCAGCGACTTGAGCATGATCACCGCGTCCACCGAGTCGTCCGGCTCGGCGATGGCCTCCACGCCGCCGTAGCGGAAGGTGACCTTGGGCAGATCGTCGATCAACAGGTTCTTTTCGTGCTGGATGCGGTCGACCTCGGTGGCGATCAGCTCGGCCACCGGCAGGCTTTCGGCGATGCGGCGGGTGGTCAGGGCCGCGCCGCAACCGAGTTCGAGCAGGCGGGCGCCCTGAACGGGCAGGCGTGCGGCGATCAGTTCGAGATCGGAGCAAACGGCCAGCGGGCCGGGCGGGTGCAGTTGCAAGGCGGGCTCCCGGGCAATGCC
>JARRQB010000063.1:0-6954 GCA_037382265.1 Gammaproteobacteria bacterium
ACACGCGCCGCGGCATCGATTACCATGGTAGTCGCCCGTAACCACCGACCGGCCTGCCATCGATGATGAAACAAACCGCCGCTTACCGGCACGACGACCCGGACTGCCTCGGTGTGCTGATGGTCAACCTCGGTACGCCCGACTCGCCCAACCGCACGGATGTGCGCCGCTATCTCAAGGAATTCCTCTGGGACCCGCGGGTCGTCGAGATGGCGCGCCCCATCTGGTGGCTGGTGCTCAACGGCATCATCCTGAATACCCGCCCGGGCCGATCCGCGGCCGCTTACGCCAAGGTGTGGACCGACCAGGGCTCGCCCCTGCTCGTGCACTCGCGCAACCAGCGGGCTGCACTGCAGCGCAGCCTGGAGGACCGCTTCACCGGTCCGGTCAAGGTCGCGCTGGGCATGCGCTACGGCGAGCCGTCGATAGGCGCTGCCCTGGCCGAGCTCAACACCGCCGGCGCCAGACGCATCCTGGTGCTGCCCATGTACCCGCAGTATTCGGCGACCACGACGGCGTCGATCTTCGACGCGGTCACGGCGGAATTGCGCACCTGGCGCTGGCTACCGGAACTGCGGTTCGTCAACCACTACCACGACGACCACGGCTACGTCGCGGCCCTGGCCGAGAGCGTGCGTCAGCACTGGGCGGAACACGGCGAGCCCGACCGGCTGCTGTTCTCCTTCCACGGCATTCCGCGCGAATACTTCCTCGCCGGCGACCCTTACCACTGCGAGTGCCAAAAGACGGCGCGGCTGCTCGCCGAACGGCTGGAGCTGCCGCAGCAGCGCTACGGCGTGACCTTTCAGTCACGCCTCGGCCCCAAGGAGTGGCTCAAGCCCTACACCGACGAGACTCTCAAGGCCCTGCCCGGCGAAGGCGTCAAGCGCGTGGACGTGATCTGCCCGGGCTTCAGCGCCGACTGCCTGGAGACGCTGGAAGAGGTCGCAATGGAGAACCGTGACATTTTCCTCGAGGCCGGCGGCGAGGCCTACCGCTACATCCCTTGCCTGAACGACCGGCCGGAACACGTCGACGCCCTCGCCGACCTGGTCGCCAGCCACACCCGCGGCTGGCCAGAAACGGCCGGCGATTACCGAGCGGACGAGGGCGAGCGGGCCCGCGTGGACCGGCTCGCGCGGGCGCAGGGCATGGGCGCAGCGCAGTGACCCGCGCGCGAAAGAACCGGGTGCGCCCTATTGCCGCATAGCCCAGGGGGTTGGATCCGTCGCCGCGCGGCCGCATGCTGCAGCGCATGAGCGACAACCCGAAACCCACCGAGCTTGTCCTGCACCAACAGTCCCGCCGCCTGGAAGTCACCTTCGACGACGGTGCCCGGTTCGAATACCCGTGCGAGCTGCTGCGCGTGTATTCGCCATCGGCCGAGGTGCGCGGCCACTGGGGCCAGGGCGCTAAGCTGCAGGTCGACAAGCAGGACGTGAATATTCGCGAGTTGCGGCCGGTCGGCCAGTACGCCGTCAAGATCGTGTTCGACGACGGTCACGACTCCGGACTGTACGACTGGCGCTACCTGTACGAGCTGGGCCGCAAGCAGGCGGTGTACTGGACCCAGTACCTCGACCGGTTGCGCGAGGCCGGCCACGAACGCAAGGCGCCGACCTCGCGGCCGGCCGAGTAGGCGATGACCACCGCCATCGTCTGGTTTCGGCGCGACTTGCGGCTGGCGGACAACCCCGCCCTGCAGGCCGCGTGCAGGCACGCCGACCGGCTGATCCCGCTGTTCGTCTGGTCGCCCGGGGACGAGGCCCCCTGGCAGCCCGGGGCCGCCAGCCGCTGGTGGCTGCACCACTCCCTGGAGCGGCTGAACGAGGACCTGGCCCGTCTGGGCAACCCGTTGGTGGTGCGCCCGGCCGGCCGCGCGCTCGACGCCATTCGCGATCTGGTCGAGGCCCAAGGCGTCGAGTACCTGTACTGGAACCGCTTGTACGACCCGGCTTTGGTCGCCCGCGACAAGGCGCTGAAGCAGTGGGCGCTCGAGGCCGGGCTGACGGTCGAGAGTTTTCGGGCCGGCGTGCTGTCCGAGCCCTGGGAGGTGGCCAACGGCCGGGGCGATCCCTACCGCGTGTTCACGCCCTTCTGGAAGGCGGCCCGATCGCGGGACTGCGGCGCGCCGATACCGGCGCCGAAGCAGCTGCCGATGCCGCCAGCCGGTCTGGACCGGGGCGCGGTCGCATCCCTCGGGCTGCTGCCGGGGATTCGTTGGGATGCCGGGTTGGCGGCAACCTGGCGACCCGGCGAGGCTGGCGGGCACGACCTGCTGGAAGATTTCGCGGACGGCGCCGCGGAACGCTACGGGCAGGTGCGCGACCTGCCGGCCGAGCCCGGCACGTCACGGCTGTCGCCGTACCTGCACTTCGGTGAGGTCTCGCCGCGCCAGGCGCTGCGGCTGATCGAGCGTGTGCAAGACCCCGAGGCGGCGCAGCCGTGGCTACGCCAGCTCTATTGGCGCGAATTCGGCCACCACCTGTTGTTCCACTTCCCGCACACCGCCGAGGCGCCGCTCGACCCGCGCTTCGCCGACTTCCCCTGGGCCGACGACGAGCCGGCGCTTGCCGCCTGGCAGGCGGGCACCACCGGCATTCCGATGGTGGACGCCGGCATGCGCGAGCTCTGGCACACCGGTTGGATGCACAACCGGGTGCGCATGCTCGTCGCCTCGCTGCTGACCAAGAACCTGCTGCTGCCCTGGCAGGCGGGCGCGCGCTGGTTCTGGGACACCCTGGTCGACGCCGACCTCGCCAACAACTCGCTCGGCTGGCAGTGGACCGCGGGCTGCGGCGCCGACGCCGCCCCCTATTTTCGGATCTTCAACCCCGCGCTCCAGGGCGAGCGTTTCGACCCGCGCGGCCACTACGTACGCCGCTGGGTGCCCGAACTCGCGCAGCTGCCCGAGCGCTGGCTGCACCGCCCGTGGGAAGCGCCGCAGGCCGTGCTGGATACTGCCGACGTCAGGCTCGGCCGCGACTACCCCCGACCGCTCGTGGACCTGGCCGAGAGCCGCGCCGCAGCGCTCGACGTCTGGGAGGATCTCAAGGCGACCAATTCCCCCGCTTAGCGCCCCGGTCGGTGCGGCAGCGCCAAAAAAACTCGATGGCAGCCCCCGGGCTGCCTGGCCGGAGTGTGGCCGATCGTCGACAATGGCGGTATCGGGCGGCCTGGCGGGTGGGACAGACGATGGCTGACAACAAGGTGACCGCAGCGCAGGCCCTGACCCGCCTGCGCGAGGGGAATCGGCGCTTCGCCTCGACGACGGGACATGGCGCCGCCCTGGTGAGCGAACATCGCCGGCTGTCGCTGACCACCGGTCAGGCGCCGTTCGCGATCATCCTGGGTTGTTCGGATTCGCGTGTGCCCGCGGAAATCGTCTTCGACCAGGGCTTGGGCGACCTGTTCGTGATCCGCGTCGCAGGCAATGTCGTGGCGCCCTCTCAGGTCGGCAGCGTGGAGTTCGCGGCAGAGCGTTACGGCACGCGTCTGGTGGTCGTGCTCGGTCATTCCAGCTGCGGCGCGGTCGCCGCCACGCTGGAGGAACTCGAGCGCCCAGCCGACAGCCGGTCGAGCAGCCTGCTGCCGATCGTCGATCGCATTCGCCCCTCGATCGAGGGCTTGCTGGACACCAACCTGACCGACGATCCCGGCGCCCTGATGGCGCACGCGGTGCGCGCCAACATCCGCGCCGCCGCCGACCACCTGCGCCACGGCTCGAAATTGCTCGAGCAGCTGATCCTGCACGAGGGGCTGCTGGTGATCGGCGCCGAGTATTCCCTCGAGACCGGCCTGGTCGACTTCTTCGACGGCCTACCCTGATGCGGGCGCGGCTCGCCTGCTCCAGGGTATTCCCACCCTGGCAGCCGGGTAAAAGGCACATTGGCGGCAGGGACTTGTTATATTCGGCGTTCGCCCGCGCGCCGGGCCTCCAACACCGGCCTCTGTCCGGCACGGAGATCCAGAAGCGGTTTAGACACGCAAGTCACAGACGGAGGATTCCTTAGCATGGCGAACCAACATCTGATCGCGTCCGCGCTCGTGGCAGCCGGGCTCGCCCTGGGGGCTGCCGGCCAGGCACAGGCCCAGTCGTTCATCACCATCGGTACCGGCGGCGTCACCGGCGTGTACTACCCCACCGGCGGCGCCATCTGCCGTCTGGTCAACAAGGGCCGCAAGGAGCACGGCATCCGCTGCTCGGTGGAGTCCACCGGCGGGTCGATTTACAACCTCAACACTATTCGCGCCGGCGAACTGGACATGGGCGTCGCTCAGTCCGACTGGCAGTACCACGCCTACCACGGCTCGTCCAAGTTCGAGGAGGCTGGTCCCAACAAGGACCTGCGGGCGGTGTTCTCCGTCCACCCCGAGCCGTTCACCGTCGTGGCCCGCGCCGATGCCGGCATCAAGCACTTCAAAGACCTCAAGGGCAAGCGGGTCAACATCGGGAACCCGGGTTCCGGTCAGCGCGGCACCATGGAAGTGGTCATGAACAGGCTGGGCTGGACCAAGGACGACTTCGCCCTGGCCTCCGAACTGAAGTCGGCCGAACAGTCCAAGGCGCTGTGCGACAACAAGATCGACGCCATGGTCTTCACGGTCGGTCATCCCTCGGGCTCCATCAAGGAGGCGACCACCTCCTGCGACACCGTGCTGGTGGAGGTGAGCGGACCCGAGATCGACAAGTTGGTCTCCGACAACCCCTACTACCGCCACGCCGTGATCCCCGGCGGCATGTACCGCGGCAACGACGCCGACACCAAGACCTTCGGCGTGGGAGCCACCTACGTGTCGTCTACTAATACCCCGCCCGACACCGTCTACCAGGTGGTCAAGGCGGTATTCGAGAACTTCGACGACTTCCGCCGGCTGCACCCGGCGTTCGAGAACCTGAACAATACCGAGATGACTAAGGACGGGCTGTCGGCCCCGTTGCACGAGGGCGCCGCGAAGTACTACAAGGAAGTCGGCCTGATGTAAGGGCCTCGGGCAGGCGGACGGCACAGCCGCCCGCCTGCCGGTCATGAACGACCCGACGACCCGGTTCGCGGCGGCGCTGGCTCGGCGCGGGCATCACTCGACACGGAGCCCAGCGTTTCTATGACCGAAGACAAGAACCATGACGAGGCTTTGACCGCCGAACAAGAGCTGCGGGACATAGTCGCCCAGGTCGACACCGGGGCGCGGCACCCTGCAGGTGTGGCCGGTTCCATACTGTTCGCCGTTCCGCTGTGCTGGTCGTTGTTTCAGCTCTGGTACGCCTCGCCACTGCCCTTTTCGCTCGGCTTCGGGGTGTTCAACGACACCGAGGCGCGCGCGGTTCATCTGGCCTTCGCACTGTTTCTCGCCTTTACCGCCTACCCCGCCTTCAGCCGCTCGCCGCGCACGCGAATTCCGCTCCAGGACTGGGTCTTCGCGGTGCTGGGCTCGTTGAGCGCGGCCTACATCTTTCTGTTTTACGACGAGTTGGCGGGCCGTGCCGGGGCGCCGACGAACTTCGACATCGCCGTCGGCATCACCGGCATGGTGCTGTTGCTCGAGGCGACCCGGCGGGCGCTGGGCCCGCCGCTCATGGTCGTGGCGCTGGTGTTCCTCGCCTACACCTTCGGCGGCCCCTACATGCCGGATGTCATCGCCCACAAGGGCCAGAGCCTCAGCAAAGTGATGTCGCACCAGTGGCTGACCACCGAGGGCGTGTTTGGCGTCGCGCTCGGGGTCTCGACCAGCTTCGTGTTCCTGTTCGTCCTGTTCGGCGCCATGCTCGAGAAGGCGGGCGCCGGCAACTACTTCATCAAGGTGGCCTTCGCCCTGCTCGGTCACATGAAGGGCGGACCCGCCAAGGCCGCCGTGGTGGCCTCCGCGGCCACCGGCCTGATCTCGGGCTCGTCCATCGCCAATGTCGCGACCACCGGCACCTTCACCATCCCGCTCATGAAGCGGGTCGGCTTCCCCGGCACCAAGGCCGGCGCGGTCGAGGTCGCCGGCTCGACCAACGGCCAGTTGACGCCGCCCGTCATGGGCGCTGCCGCCTTCCTGATGATCGAGTACGTCGGCATCTCCTACCTCGACGTCATCAAGCACGCCTTGCTGCCGGCGCTCATCTCGTACATCGCGCTGGTCTACATCGTCCACCTGGAGGCACTGAAGGCGAACATGCAGGGCCTGCCCAAGCGCCGCGACACCACGCTGGCGCAGAAGCTCATGACGGCCGCCGCCCTGGTGGTCGGCGTGTGCGTGATCGGCCTCGGCGTCTACTACGGCATCGGCTGGCTCAAGACGGTCGCCGGCGAGGCGGCCATCTACATCGTCGGCGCCGGGGTGCTGGCCGCCTACCTCGGGTTGCTCAAGTTCGCGACCCGCTATCCCGAGCTCGAGATGGACGACCCGGAAAACCCCATGCTCGAACTCCCCGAAACCGGCCCGACGGTCAAGGTGGGCCTGTACTTCCTGCTGCCCATCGTGGTGCTGATGTGGTGTCTGGTGGTGGAACGCTTCTCCCCCGGCCTGTCCGCGTTCTGGGCCACGGTGCTGATGATCTTCATCGTACTTACCCAGCGCCCCGTCCTCGCCCTGTTCCGCGGCCGCGATCGCCGGGGCAGCTGGCGGCAGGGGGTGGACGAGTGCATTCAGGGGCTGGTAGCCGGGGCGCGCAACATGATCGGTATCGGTGTGGCGACCGCCGCTGCCGGTATCGTGGTCGGCACCATCACGCTGACCGGCATCGGGCAGGTGATGATCGAGTTCGTCGAGTTCATCTCCGGCGGCAACTTGATGCTGGCACTGATCTTCACCGCGGCGATCTGCATCGTGCTCGGCATGGGTCTGCCGACCACCGCCAAATACATCGTCGTCTCGAGCCTGATGGCGCCGGTGGTGGTGGAACTGGCGGCCACCAACGGGCTGTTCGTGCCGCTGATCGCGGTGCACATGTTCGTGTTTTACTTTGGC
>JARRQB010000064.1:0-7375 GCA_037382265.1 Gammaproteobacteria bacterium
CTGCCGGAAGCAAGGCCCGTGCTCGATGCGGCCATGGCCTACGCCCGTGAGCTGCTTGGCCGCAGCGATCTCCGTCTGGGATTCTGGCTCAATCGCATGGCCCCGGGCGAACGCACCGGGCTGCACACCCACGAGGAAGAAGGCGAATTGCTGTCGGGCGTCTATTACGTGCGGGTGCCGCCGCACTCAGGCCGGCTGTTGCTGCACCACGGGGCCGAGCGCCACGCCCTGGTACCCGCCGCAGGCCAGTTCTTCTTTTTCGCCCCCGCGGTGCCGCACGGCGTCGAGATCAACCGCAGCGACGCCGTGCGGTTGTCGCTGGCCTTCAACGTCGGGCCGGACGGTGCGCCGTGCGGCTAGACCAAAGACAACCCGAGCCGGCCTGCGGCCGCGCGCCTCGCCGGTTTCCGGAAAGCCCGCGCGTCATGCGCCTAGCGCCCCGGCAGTTCCATGCGTTCGGTCTCCGCCAGCACGATGCGACGCCCGTCCGTGGTGAGGAAACTGCGCTCGTCCACGTCGCCGCGCAAGACCTGGTAGGTCTGCGCCTGACCGGAGCGTGCGTCGATGACCCGAACCTGGATGACCTCGCTGCCCGCACGCCACTCCAGATAGAGCATCAGCACGGCCGCCGCGAGCATGACGATCACCGCGCCTACCGCCAGCCCGCGAATCACCCGGCCCTGCCCGACCGGGGCAGCGACGGCCTGCGCCGGCGCGGCGCGGCGCGCGCGCAGCCGCAGGATCAGCACGGCGCCGACGATGACCGCGACGGTGAGAAGGATTTTTCCGAACATCGGGGCGCCACGTTACCACAGCGGCCCGGGGCATCGCTCCATCCCCGTGGCACCTCCGGGGTCCGGCGGAAACTCCCGTGCCCGAAAGGATCAAACGTGGGTAGGATGGCAGCGTGTCCACAGTCACCCTGACGCCATGACGAAAATGCTCAGCTACCTGCTCTTCGCGCTCGCCCTGGCGGCGTGCGGCGAGCCGGACCGCCCCTCGATCAGCCTTTACCTGGCGCTCCAGCGCGGCGACATCGATCAGATCGAACGCCACATCCACTGGGGAACCGACATCAATGAGTTCGACCCTGACGGCCGTCGCCCGCTGCACGTGGCCGCCGCCACCGGCCGGGTGGTGGTCGTCAAGCTGCTCCTCAAGCACGGCGCCGAAGTGAATGCACTCGACAAGGAAAACCGCACGGCGCTCGAGCGGGCCGTGCTCGCCGGCCGAACGCAGATCGCCGACCTGCTGCTGAGTCAAGGGGCAAGGCTCGAGCCCAGCACGCTGCTTCTCGACGCGGCACACGCCGGGGCCCGCGATCGTGACATCGTGCGTTGGCTGGTCGATCACGGTGCCGATCTGGAAGCGCGCAGCACCGACGGCGACACGCCGCTACTGATCGCCGTGCGCGACAACAACCACCGGCTGGCCCGGCACTTGATCGATCAGGGGGCTGACGTCAACGTGCGCGACGCGGGCGGGACCAGTGCGCTGGAGCTGGCACGCGCCCTCGGGCACGAGGAGATCGCCCACTGGCTGCGCCGCTCCGGCGCTGCCGACCCGTGAACCCACGCCCGCGGGCGCCTGATGTGACGACGCGCGCCCGTTCTGCTATTTTTCGCGCCCGATCGATGCCCAAAGGACCCTTAGCATGGCCGCAACTCCCGATGACCTGACCATCAGCTACACCGAAGCTGGCGTGGAGATCGTCAAGGAACTCGACAAGAAGATCCTTTCCAAGGGCGCCTGGACCACTATTCTGTTCCGCTACCAGGACTGGGACGGACGCAAGCAGGAATACAGCAAGGACAAGTACAGCATTCGCCGCTACCAGAAACGCGGCGGCGAATACCGCCAACAGTCGAAGTTCAATATCTCCAGCCCCGACCAGGCCCGCCAGTTGGTCGATGCGCTGAACGAGTGGCTCGACGACTGACGGCCGACGACACGCCGAGTAACGCCCGGCGCGCATTTCAACACCGCAGCGCCGCCGCTCAGGCGGCCGCAACCTTGGTGCTGATATTTTGGCAGTAGGTTTCTCGAACCCGCAGCGAGGCGACGACCGCCAGTAGCGCGGCGCCGGCGGACAGCCACAGTCCGCTACGGAAGTCCGCCCAGGCGTAGCGGCGCAGACCGTCGGCCAGCGTACCGTCCCAGCTCAGGTCCAGAAGCCAGCCGAATGCGGGCTGCATCACCGCTGCCCCTAGAAACAGGCCGGTGTTGACCAGCGCGATGCCCATGCCAGCGCTGGCCGGTGAACAGACCTCCTTGGCGGCGCCAAAGCCGACGACGAAACCGCCGGCCGCCAGCCCCAGCATGCCGTAGAGCACGTAGCCCGTCCAGCCGGGCGCCCAGGGCAGCAGCCCCAACATGAGCCAGGTGCCCAGCGACAGAACCGCGCCGCCGACGATCACCGGCTTGCGCCGCCCGAGGTGATCCGACAACCAGCCGGAGAACAGGCTGCCGCAGGCGAAGGCCACGAGCGTGACCGTGGTGTAGCGCAAGGCGTCGCTGCGGCTCAGCCCGTACACGTCGCGCAGCAGCGGCACGCCCCACAGACCCGCGAAACTCAACAGGTTGCCCGTCAGTCCGAAGTTGACCCAAAACCCCGGCCAGACCGAGCGGTTGCGCAGCACCGCCCGCAGTTCCCGCAGCCAATGGTGTTCGCGCGGCGGGTGCGGCGCGAGGCCTTCGAGTTCGCGCGCCGCCGGCAGACCCAGGTCCTCGGGGCGATTGCGCACCAGCAGCCAGGTGACCACGGCCATGGCCAGCGAGACGCCGCCGATACCGACGAACACCTCCCGCCAGGTGAAGAATCCCAGCACCCAGGCCAGGGGTCCCGCCGCCGAGATCGCCCCCAGATTGCCGAGTAGCAGGGTCAGGCCGCTGACCCGCCCGTAGTGGCGCTCGCTGAACCAGACCGCGTTGCTGCGCATCAGACCGACGAACACCACCGAGACGCCGAGCCCCACCAGGAAACGTCCGAGCGAGGCCAGCTCGAAATCGGGCGCTGCACCGAACAGCATCGAACCGGCCCCGGCGATCAGCGAACCCGCGCTGACGCTCAAGCGCGGGCCCAAGGTGTCGGCCAGCACGCCGGAGGGCAATTGCATCGCCGTGTAGACGTAGAAGTAGGTCGCGGCCAGAGAACCCAGTGCGGCACCGGACGTACCGAACGCCACCATGAGCTCGTTGGCCACCGCCGCCGGCGCCACGCGGTGAAAGAACACCAGCATGTATGAGATCACGAGCACGGCGTAGATCAGCCACCGCACCCGGTTGAAGCGCCGGTACACCACCGATTGGCGGGTCACAGGCCGAGCTCCGCCGGCCAGTCCAGCAAGGCATCGACGACGGCGCGCGACCCGCCGTCGAGCGTCCGATCGATCGCGAGTTCCGCCAGTCGGCGCCGGTAGCTTTCCAGCGTGATGCTGCCGCCGCCGTCCGGGTCGCACAGCCGATGCCTGCGGTATGCCTCCCAGCGCGCGCGCTCCGCGGCGTCCAGCGTTTCCGGCCAGTTGCGCGCGCGGTAACGGAACAACAGCTCGTCCAGCCGCGGATCCTGGAAACCGAAGTGCGCCCCGGCCAGCTGCCCGGGCGCGCTCGCCCGCACGCGCTCGCAGCGCTGCCGGTCGGCGTCCGACAGGAACCCGGCATAGAGGTCCTGATCGGGGTCGCTGCTCGGTCCTTGGGGCGACTCGCCGAACACCGCGGCGAGCCGGGCGGCCAAGTCCGGCGCCGCCTGCAGGCGTTCGGCGTGGCGGCGCTCGCGGTCCTCGTCGAGCTGCCATTGCTCGCGCGCCTGCCCAGTCAGAGTGTTCATCGGCACCACCACCGGGGCGTGGTTGAGTTTCACGACCTTTAGCGGCACGCGCTCCACGCCCTCCGGCAGGCGGTCCGCGGGACGGAAAAGGCGGGCCTGGATCTCTGCGACGTCGAGACTCAGCAGAGGCTCGGGGTCGACCCGCAGGTCGTAGACGATAACGCCGTTGCGGTTGCTCGGGTGCCAGGCCAGCGGCAGCACCGCCGCGAGACAACCCAGACGGGCCGGGTAGCGCGCCGAGACGTGTAGCACCGGCCGACCACGGCGCGGGTCCAGCACGGCGCGCAGCTGCCGCTTGTCGCGGTGCGTGAGCACGTAGTCGAACAGCCTAGGTTGGGCGCGACGCAGCAGGCGCCCGAGTCCGATGGTGGCACGCACGTCGGCCAGGGCGTCGTGCGCACCCTCGTGGGCGATGCCGTTGGCGCTGGTGAGGTCCTCGAGCCGAAAGCTGGTCGCGCCATCGTCGCGCACCGGCCACTCGATACCGTCCGGCCGCAGGGCCCGGGTCAGGCGGACCACGTCGATCAGGTCCCAGCGCGAATTACCGTGCTGCCACTCGCGAGCGTAGGGGTCAAAGAAGTTCCGGTAAAAGCCAAATCGCGTGAACTCGTCGTCGAAGCGCACGCTGTTATAACCTAGGGTGCAGGTACCCGGACGTGCCAGCTCTTCTTCGATGGCACCAAAGAACTCGGCTTCGGCCAGCCCCGACGCGCGGCACTGCTGCGGGGTCAAGCCGGTCACCAGGCACGCCTCTGGCTGCGGCAGCATGTCGTCGGCCGGGCGGCAGAACACCACCCGCGGCGCACCGATCTCGTTGAACTCGAGATCGGTGCGGACACCGGCGAACTGCGCGGCACGGTCGCGGCGGGGATCGGCACCCCAGGTCTCGTAATCGTGCCAGTAAAAGGACTGCGGCTCGCTCACGGGCGGCTCTGCCCGCCGCGACCGCCCGCCGACCGCCGGGACGGGTTGCGCCAGGGCGTGTTGGTCATCTCTAATCCGCGTCTGTAGGGGCCGCCGCGTCCACTCGGGCCGCGGAGCCTATAATCGCGTCTGTCTCGCCGCAAGGAGCTGTCCTCCGCATGAACCAAGCCTTCTGGGGAATCTGCCTCGTCCTGTTGCCGGGGGCCCTGTGCGCCGGACCCGCGCCGGCCGGCCAGCCTGACGCCTGGCTGCCGTCGGGCATCAGTCTCGAACAACCTTACCAGGGTTTTGTCGGTCCGGAGGCCTGCCGGGAGTGTCATGCTGACCATGTCGGGTCCCAGTACGCCGGCGCCCACTTCCTGGCTTCTCTGCCGGCCACCGCGGGCACGATCTTCGGGTCGTTCGACCCGGGTCGCAACCGCCTGCCGACCCGGCAACCGGACCAGGAACTGGTGATGTGGAGCGACGACCGCGGCCACTATCAGAGCCTGGTAACCCGCCAGGGCGAACGCGACATCAGGCTGCGCTCGGGGCAGTTTGCGATCGTGATCGGTACCGTGAAGGGTCAGACCTATCTCTATTGGCGGGACGACGTGCTCTGTCAACTGCCGGCGTCGTACGTCGGCTCAGCCGACGCCTGGGCCTACAGCCCCGGCTACCCCGAGGGGGTACCCTGGTTCGATCGGGTGGTCCGACCCGATTGCATGGAGTGTCACGCCACCGTGTTCGAAACCGTGCTGCCGGACCGTATCGTCAAGACCGAGCAGGCGGTACTCGGGGTGACCTGCGAGGCCTGCCACGGCCCCGGTGAGGCGCACGCGCGCCACCATCGGGCGCACCCGGAGGCGAGCACCCCCGCCCACATGACCAAGATCTCGGGACTGACGCGGGAGCAGCAGGTCGAGGCCTGCGGCTATTGCCATGCCGGCGTGAAGCCGGGCAGCCGACGGCGTCCCGCCTTCAGCTTCCGTCCCGGCGACCGGCTGGCCGACTTCTTCGAGCTCAAGCCAATCGACGCCAGCGCGCAACCGGAGGTACACGGCAACCAGCTCGGGCTGCTTCAACAAAGCGCCTGTTACCGGGAGAGCGAGAACCTGACTTGCACCAGCTGCCACGCCCCGCATGCGGACCCGCAGGCCGGCTTCGCGGCGAGCTGCCTCGCCTGCCATACCGACCTGGCGGCACACGCCGGCGCGACGGCCGTCGGCGAACTGGTCGAGGGCTGCATCGACTGCCACATGCCGCTGGTCGACTCTCAGCTGATCGATGTTGCGGAACACGGGCGCACACACCACTTTGCCGTGCGCAGCCACTGGATCCGGGTCCCTGATGCTCCCTGACCAAGCCTGGCGTCGCAGCCGCTGGGTCGCCGTGCTGCTCGGCGCCGCGCTGACGGCACCCGCCGGCGCGCTCGACCTGATCAGCTTCAGCCTTCACTCCCGCGTGCAGGAAAGCGGCAGCACGGCCACGGTCGATGCCCGGCTGTCGCTGCCAGGCGAACTGTACGCGCCGGCTCTGGTCATCGAGCCCGGTGGTGCGGCCCCAGCCGGCGAGCGAACGGCAGTGCACAGTTCCAAGGCATTGTGGGAGGCCTTCCTGGCCGACGACGAACCCGCGATCCTGGCGCTCTGGGCACGGGCCGAACGCAACCTGGTGCGGGCGGTGCTCGCCGACCCGGAAGCACGCCGGCTCAATCGCGAGCTGCTGAGCGCCCATCGGCGCAAACACGTGGTGGGCCGGGTCGCCCTGCAGCTCGACCGGCGCTACGAATTGCTGCTGGTGCGGCGCGACGACGAGCCACGGGAACTCGGCCTGGTGGAGAGCTATGTGCTGGAGGACGGCCAGTGGCGGGCCACCAACGAACTGGCGGGCGACCGTCGCTTCCAGATCGTCTGGGAGGCGTTCCGCTCGGGCGACGTCGTGGCCTCCGAGCTTCCCGCCGCGCAGCAACCGGCGCCCCAACCGCCGGACGACGCGCCGCCGCAATAGCTGCCGCGGATGTGCCCGACGGCGGACCTCAGGCCACCGCGAGCCCGCCGCCCAAGCAGAGCACACCGACCAGCGCAAACACGATGGCCGACTGGCGCCAGTTGGCGTAGTTGAGGAACGCAGCATGGGTGTGCGGCACCACAACGGACAACACGGCGAGCAGAAACGCAAGCCCGGCGCCAGCGTACAGCAGCGTCCCGACGAAGGCCTGTTACCCAGCCCCAACGCCACCCCGCCACCGATGATCTGGAACTTGTTGGCCGCCCACAGCGGAGCCGCTCCCAGCAGCAGGGCACTCGCGGCAAGATGGCGTAAGCGGTGCCACATGGACCTTTACCCGTCGGTGACTTCGGCGTAATAGTTAGCGCCCGACACCGGCCAACGCTTTAATCGCGGCTTTGCCATGCATTCCCCGCTGCTGCTCAAGATTGCCCTGTGGATGACCGTCATCGGTGCAGCCGCGCAGTTGACCCCTAACCCGGCGTGGCCCGAGACACTTGCAAAGGGGGTCTTCTGGGGCGGGGTGGCGTTGGGGCTGGGTACCCTGCTCGCCGGCGCCTGGCGGGCCGATCGGGCACGCAAGCGCCGGCGCAAAGAGTGAAGATCAGGGCATGAAGGGGTTCATCTTGCCCATCG
>JARRQB010000065.1:0-6918 GCA_037382265.1 Gammaproteobacteria bacterium
CCTTCGACCAACTGCTGCGGGACACGGCGCTCGGGCGGGTCCACATGGCGGCGGCCGGACTCGCGATCACGCGCGAGCGGCGCCGCCGGCTGCGCTTCTCGTTGCCCTATCAGAAGGTCACGCCCCAACTGGTCTACCGCCGCGGCAGTGCCAAGCCGGCGGGCCCCGCCGACTTGGGAGACGGTCGGCTCGCGGTGGTCGCCGGAAGCCGCCACCTGAACTGCGTGCAGCGCTGCGAAGCCGAACTGGGCCGACCGATCAACTGGCGGGCGCTGCGCGGCCGAAGCGTCGAACAACTGGTGGCGGCAGTCGACGCCGGCACGCTCGAGTACACCATCGCCGATTCGAACGAACAGGCGCTGCTGAGGCGCTACTTTGCCTACGACCAGCCGGCCTTCGACGTGGCTGACCCGGAACCCCTCGCCTGGGCCTTTCCCCGGTGGCCCGACGACAGCCTGGCGCGGGCCGCGGACGACTTCCTGCGCCGATTCGAGATCACCGGCGAACTCCAACGCCTGCTGGCGAGCTACTACGACGTCGAGGACAACCTTAACTTCGTCGACAAGCGCGCCTTCTGGCGCCACGTCGACGAACGCCTGCCGCAGTACCGGAAGTACTTCGAGGAGGCGGGTAGCGAGATCGGGCTGGACTGGCGGCTATTGGCCGCCATCGGCTACCAGGAATCGCACTGGGACGCGACGGCGGTATCGCCGACCGGGGTGCACGGCATCATGATGCTGACGCAGGACACCGCCGAGCAGGTCGGCGTCGACAACCGCCTCGACCCGCGCGCAAGCATTCTCGGCGGCGCCCGCTACCTGCGCGTCGTCGAGGCCAAGATCCCGGCGCGTATCGGCGAGCCGGATCGGCTGTGGTTCACGCTCGCCGGCTACAACATCGGCTTCGGCCACCTCGAAGACGCACGTGTCCTGACCCAACGCCAGGGCGGCGATCCCGACCGCTGGGAAGAAGTGCGGCTGCGGCTGCCGCTGCTGACGCAGGAAAAGTTCTACACGACCCTCAAGCACGGCTTCGCCCGCGGCCACGAGCCGGTGCGCTATGTCGAGAACATCCGCAGCTACCACGACCTGCTGGTCTGGCACACGCGCAACCGCCCGGCCGAGGCCGGTTTTGCGACACCAGTGCCGGAGACGCCGAGCGGCCCTTGAGACCGGGGACGACCCCCGCACGCCCCTCCGGCCGACTTGGGCCACCTGCCCGCCGTGCCGCCGCGCCCCGGAAGCCGGCTATGGCGCCATGGACTCGCGCTCGAGCGCGAGATACACCTGATAGGCATTGCGCCGGTTGGCCGCATCGAAGGCCGGGAGGTTCTCGAACCGGCTCCAGTCGGCCGCCTCGTAGGCGGAAGCGAAATCCTGCATCTGGTCGACCGCCGCGCCCATGACCTCACGCAGGTAGGCAACGTACTCGCGCGTCTGCGCCAGGGCCTGCTTCGGGTGCGCGGCTGCCGGGCCGTGGCCCGGGATCAGCGCCTTCAGGTCGGCCGCCTCCATCATTGCCAGCGCCTCTAGCCAGCGCCGGGTATCCGCGTCGCCGACCCAGGGCACGCGGCCTTCGAAAATAATGTCGCCTGCCAGCAGCACGGCATCGGGTTCGACGAACATCGACAGGTCGCCGTCGGCATGAGCCTTGCCCAGGTAGTCGAGGCGGAACGCAACGCCGCCCAGTTCGAAACGGTAGGTCTTGTCGATGAGGCGGTCGGGTCGTACCAGGCGCGTGCGCTCGTTCACCCAGGGATCGAGCGAAAAGCGGCGTTCCTCCAATCGTTCGGCGGCCTCGGGCGAGTCCAGGTATTCCAGGGCACCAACCGGCGCGATGATCTCGGCGCCCTCGTCCTGAAAGACCTGCAGACCGTAGACGTGGTCGGCGTGGTAGTGGCTCAACACCACTTTGACCACCGGCTGGTCGGTAATCTCGCGAATTCGCCGACGCAGCTCCCAGGCCAACGACGGGCTACCCAGCGCGTCGAACACCACCACCCCTGCGTCGGTCACGACGAAGGCCGCGTTGGACACGAAACCCTCGAAATCGGTAGCCGTACCGGGCATGCCCGGCGTGTAGTAGACGTGCTCGCTGACCTGGCGTGCCGTCACCTCGACGGACACCGGTGGGTAGTCGGCCGCGACGACCGCGGCGCTCAGGCAGGCGAGCAACAGGAACAGCGAAAAACGCATCGGTATCCTCCCCGTGTCAGCCATCGCGGTCAGGCGGCGGCCAACGGCCCACATCGCCGGGAGCAATGGACGGTGGCACTGCCACACCGCCCGAACCGCCCCTCGCCCCGGTGTCGAAGGTTCGGTGACCGTTGATCATAGCGGATACGTCGCCGCCATCTCCCTTCAGGTCGTCGAGGACTACGCCGGCCACATGCAGCGCGGTCAACAGGGCGAGCCAGCCGAACGGTGCGACGTGCGCGCCGAGCAGGCGATCGCTCGACCATCCGAACAGTCCGCGCAAGCCGGCAAATTCGAGCAGCAGTCCGCTGCCCAGTTGGCCCAGCAGCAACAGCCACCACACCAGGTAGATCGGCGCCCAAACGGGCTGGTGGGCGTAGTAGCGCGGCGGCCTGGCACGCGCGAACGTGGCATAGAACGCCAGACCCTGTTTGATGCCCTGCCAGGCCCCGCGTCCGGGTATCAGGGCGCGATAGCCGGTCACCCCCCGATCGCGGACCAGCAGGTACAGGCGAACGGCGACGGCAACGCCGAGCAGGTGGCCGGCCGGCAGGTGCAGTTGCTCCAGCAGCAGATCGTACAGGCGGTCGTTGAGCACCAGGCCGGACTTCAGCAGCCAGCCCGAGAGCAGCAGGAGCAACAGGCCGAGGGCGGCCGCCCAGTGCGTCAGCCGCAGCACCCCAGGCCAGACCTTGACCCGGGTCACCTGCTCGGGCACGGCGCCGGCTCCTTACCGCGTCGTTGGCGAAAAAACTCACGCAGCAGATCGGCGCAGGCATCGCCCAGCACGCCGCCCTCGCACGCGGTGCGGTGGTTGACGCGCGCGTCGGAGGGCAACAGGTCGAACACGCTGCCGGCCGCGCCCGACT
Organism: Gammaproteobacteria bacterium; assembly: GCA_037382265.1. Lineage (GTDB taxonomy): Bacteria > Pseudomonadota > Gammaproteobacteria > Chromatiales > Chromatiaceae > JARRQB01. The sequence goes on from JARRQB010000065.1 coordinate 3,065, forward strand.
TGGGATCGACCGCGCCGTAGACCAAGCGGGCGACCCGCGCGTGCACCATCGCCCCGGCACACATCGCGCACGGCTCGAGCGTCACGTACACCGTGCTGCCGGGCAGGCGGTAGTTGGCACAGCGCCGACCAGCGTCGCGCAGGGCCAGGATCTCGGCGTGGGCGGTCGGGTCGTGGCGGGCAATCGGTTGGTTCCAACCTTCGCCGACGATGGCGCCGTCGAGCACCACGACCGCCCCGACAGGGACCTCGCCGTCCGCCGCCGCTCGGCGCGCCAGTGCCAAGGCACGGGCCATGAAGGCCTCGTCGTCCAAACTCATTCCCACTCGATCGTGGCGGGCGGCTTGCTCGAGATGTCGTAGGCGACGCGCGACACGCCGGCCACCTCGTTGATGATGCGCCGCGACACCGTCTCCAGGAAGTCGAACGGCAGATGGGCGAAGTGTGCCGTCATGAAATCCACCGTTTTCACTGCCCGTAGGCTGACCACGTACTCGTAACGACGTGCGTCGCCGACCACCCCGACCGACTTGACCGGTAGAAAGACGGCGAACGCCTGGCTGACCTCGTCGTAGAGTTGGTGGGCTCGCAGCTCATCGATGTAGATGGCGTCGGCCTGGCGCAGGATGTCCGCGTACTCCTTGGTCACCTCACCGAGAATGCGCACGCCCAGGCCCGGCCCCGGGAACGGGTGCCGGTAGATCATCTCGTACGGTAGGCCGAGTTCGACGCCGATCTTGCGGACCTCGTCTTTGAACAGCTCGCGCAGCGGCTCGATCAACTCGAGCTTCATGTAGTCGGGGAGTCCGCCGACGTTGTGGTGCGACTTGATGACGTGTGCCTTACCGGACTTGGCGCCGGCGGACTCGATGACGTCCGGATAGATGGTGCCCTGCGCCAGGAAGGCCACGCCCTCGAGCTTGCTGGCCTCTTCCTCGAAGATGTCGATGAACAGGTTGCCGATGATCTTGCGCTTCTGCTCGGGATCGGAAATGCCGCGCAGCGCCTTCAGAAAGCGGTCCTCGGCGTTGACCCTGACCACGTTCACGCCCATGTGCTCGGCGAAGGTGTTCATCACCTGGTCGCCCTCGTGCAGCCGCAACAGGCCGTTGTCGACGAAGATGCAGGTCAGACGGTCGCCCAGGGCACGGTGCAGCAGCCCCGCCACTACCGACGAGTCGACGCCGCCGGACAAACCGAGCACCACCCTGCCGGCGTCACCGACGCGCTCGCGCACCTGCTCGATGCTGTTGTCGATGATGTTGGCGGGATTCCACACCGGCTCGCAACCGCAGATCTCGAACAGGAAGCGTTCGACGATCCGCTTGCCCTGCCGGGTGTGGGTGACCTCCGGGTGAAACTGAAGACCGTAAAAGCCGCGGGCTTCGTCCGCCATGCCCGCCAGCGGGGCGTTGGCGGTCTCGCAGATCACGCTGAAACCGGCCGGCAGGGACTCTACACGGTCCCCATGGCTCATCCACACGTCGAGCAGGCCCCAGCCCTCGGGACTGGTGTGGTCCTCGATATCGCGCAGCAGGCGGGAGTGACCGCGCGCCCTGACCTGGGCATAGCCGTACTCGTGCTTGTCCGACGCCGCCACCTGGCCGCCAAGCTGCGCCGCCATGGTTTGCATGCCGTAACAGATCCCGAGCACCGGCGCACCGATCTCGAACACCCGCTGCGGCGCACGCGGCGTGTACTCCAGGGTGACGGTTTCCGGCCCGCCCGACAGGATCACGCCGGCGGGCGCGCTGGCGAGCGCCGCTTCGCAGTTGTCGTACGGCCAGATCTCGCAGTACACACCGGCCTCGCGCACACGCCGGGCAATCAACTGCGTGTATTGGGAGCCGAAATCGACAATGAGAATGCGATGGGCGTGAATGTCCTGATGCATGGGAGGATTCCGGGCTGGCTGGGACGCGGCCGGCGCGGCCGGCCGACGCGCCCGAGAGGTTTAGTCGCGACGGTAGTTGGGCGCTTCTTTAGTGATCTGCACGTCGTGCACGTGCGATTCGCGCGCGCCCGCGCCGGAGACGCGCACGAACAGCGGCTTGGTGCGCATCTCCTCGATGCTCCGACAACCGGTGTAGCCCATGCTGGAACTGAGCCCACCAACCAGCTGGGTGATGACATTGACCAGCGGCCCCTTGTAGGGCACCCGTCCCTCGATGCCCTCCGGCACCAGCTTGTCGGCCTCCTTTTCGTCCTGAAAATAGCGATCGCTCGAGCCGTTGCGCGACTGCATCGCACCAAGCGACCCCATGCCGCGATAGCCCTTGTAGGAACGCCCCTGATAGATCTCGACCTCGCCCGGCGACTCGTCCGTGCCGGCGAACAGGCCGCCGATCATCACCGAGTGCGCGCCGGCGGCGATGACCTTGGCGACGTCGCCGGAATAGCGCAGGCCGCCGTCGGCGATCAGCGGCACGTCGGTTCCCGACAGGCCCCGGGCAACGTTCGCCACCGCCGTGACCTGCGGCATGCCGACCCCGGCGACGATGCGCGTGGTGCAGATAGACCCGGGGCCGATACCGACCTTGACCGCGTCGGCGCCCGCCTTGGCCAGGGCCTGCGCCGCCGCGCCGGTGGCGATGTTGCCGCCGATCCCCTGGACCTCGGGGTAGCTCTTTTTCACCCAAGCAACACGATCCAGTACGCCCTGCGAGTGCCCATGCGCGGTGTCCACCACGATCACGTCGACACCCGCGCCGACCAGCGCGGCGACCCGCTCCTCCGTGCCGGCCCCGACACCGACCGCCGCGCCGCAGCGCAGCCGCTCCTGGGTATCGCGGCAGGCGTTTGGGTAGTCCGTAGCCTTCTGGATGTCCTTCACCGTGATCAGCCCGCGCAGTTCGAAGTCGTCGTTGACCACCAGAACCTTCTCGATGCGGTGGGCGTGCAGCTTGGCAATCACCTCCTCCCGCTCGGCGCCCTCCCGCACGGTGACCAGCCGGTCCTTGGGGGTCATGATGGAAGTGACCGGCTCGTCCAGACGCTTTTCGAAGCGCAGATCGCGGCCGGTGACGATGCCGACCAGCTCGGTGCCGTCGACCACCGGGACGCCGGAGATGTTATTGGCGCGGGTGAGTTCCAGTACCTCGCCGATGCTGATGCTCGGCGGCACGGTGATCGGGTCGTGGATGACACCGCTCTCGTAGCGTTTGACCACCCGAACCTGGGCGGCCTGTTGCTCGGGCGTCATGTTCTTGTGCACGATGCCGATGCCGCCGTGCAGCGCCATGGCGATCGCCAGCCGCGCGTCGGTGACCGTGTCCATCGCTGCCGAGATCAGCGGGATCTTGAGCTCGATGGCGCGCGACAGCCGCGTGGAGAGGTCGACGTCCTTGGGCAGCACGGTCGAGTGCGCAGGTACGAGCAGAACGTCGTCGAAAGTCAGGGCTTCCTGGTCTTGGGCAAGACGCATGGCGGGGGGCATCCAAGGGATTCGAGGACCAAGCGCGGGATTATAGGATTCGGCTGCTGCGCGGTAAACCGGCGGCGTGGGACGCTTGCGCTCCGGGCCGGCGGCCGTGACACTCGGGCGGTGGAGTTCTACGAGCCCGAGCGCGTGCCAAGCGAAACTCGCGATGTCTTCACCGTCAGCCGCCTCGCCGCCGAGGTGCGGGCGGTACTCGAAGGCAGTTTCCCGTTGCTGTGGGTCGAGGGCGAGATCTCCAATCTGGCCGCACCACGCTCCGGACACCTCTATTTCACCCTTAAGGACGTCGGCGCCCAGGTGCGCTGCGCCTTGTTCCGCAACCGCCGCCAGCTGCTGCGCCACCGCCCACTCGAGGGCGACCACGTGCTCGTGCGGGCGCGAGTCAGCCTTTACGAACCCCGCGGCGACTTCCAGCT
>JARRQB010000066.1:0-6906 GCA_037382265.1 Gammaproteobacteria bacterium
TTCCTGGGTTTCTTTGTCCATACTCATGCCTGAACCCCCCTACGCTCGAACCACGCGCCGACCTGCGCCCGCGACGGGATGAACGTGAACATGTGCATCAGCTTGCCGAACGGAATCCAGATGAACAGCAACTCGACGCTGAGAATGTGCAGCGCCAGCATGGTCTCGTAGCGCAGGACGCTGATGTGTGCGAAGGCCATCATGCCGGTGGCCAGCGGCAGGAAGGTCACCAGCCAGCTGACGTAGTCGTCTGCCGTGGAGATCTTGCGCAGCACCGGGTCGGTCATGCGCCGGAACAGCAGGAAGAGCATGATCGCGATGGTCACGCCGCCGGCGATCGAGATCACCACATTGGGCACGCCCGGCCAGTGCAGGCCCGTCATGCCGCGGATGAACTCGATGTGCGGGACGTAGAGCAGGATCACGATGAACAACCCGATGTGCATGGCCCAGCCGACGGCGTGCTGCACGACGATGCGGGTATGCATGGCGTGGGGCGGGAAACTGCGCATGATGATCGCGCGGATGCCCGCCCAGACCGTATGGGTACTGCGCGGCTTGGACAGGTAGCGGGTGCGTGCCAGCAACAGGGCGCCGACCAGGCGGAGCAGGATGCCCGCCACCAGGATGATCAAAGACCAGTAGAGCGCGGGTCCCCGCGCGAAATCGAGCAGCGTCATTTGTGCTCTCCTCCTGCCTTCTTCTGCTTGCTTCTGGCCAGCACGGCTGCGCCGGCCCCGATGGCGACCCCTGCCGCCGCGGCGATGCCCAGGTTGGTGCCCGCGCCGTACACGCCCTGGGAGATCGGCTGGTAGAAGCCGCCGCGGTCCCAGAAGCTCGGCTCGGAACAGCCGATGCAACCGTGCCCCGACTCGACCGGCCAGCTCGTACCCTCGTTCCACTTTGCGGTGGCGCAGGCGTTGTAGGTGACCGGCCCCTTGCAGCCGAGCTTGTACAGACACCAGCCCTTCTTGGCCCCCTCGTCGTCGAAGCTGGAGGCGAACTGGCCGCGCTCGTAGAACGGACGGCGATAGCAGCGGTCGTGGATGTTGGTGCCGAAGAAGGCCTTGGGCCTGCTCAGCGCATCCAGTTCCGGGATGGAGCCGAAGGTCAGATAGTGGGCGAGCACGCCGCTGATGGCCACCGGAATGGGTGGGCACCCCGGCACGTTGATGATCGGCTTGTCATGCACCAGTTCCGAGACCGGCACGGCGCCTGTCGGGTTCGGCCGGGCCATGGGCAGACCGCCGAAGGCCGCGCAGGTACCGACCGCGATGACCGCCGCCGCGCCCTCGGCCACCTCTTCCAGCATCTGCTGGTTGGTGATGCCGGCGATGGTCGAGTAGAACGCGCCGGGACCGGCGGGGATCGAACCGTCGACCACCAGCAGGTACTTGCCCCATTGCTCTTTCATCGCCGCTTCGCGCGCGTGCTCGGCGGCATCGCCGGCGGCGGCCTGCAGGGTGTGGTGATAATCGAGCGAGATGTAGTCGAAGATCAGCCCTTCGATGGTCGGCGAATGGCTGCGCGTGAGCGACTCGGTACACCCGGTGCATTCCTGGAAGGAAAGCCAGATGACCGAGGGTCGAAGCGCGCTCTCCATCGCCGCGGCGATCTTCGGGATCATCGCCGGGGGCAGGGCCATCATGGAGGCCGTCGCAGCGCAGAATTTCATGAATCCCCGGCGGGACACCCCCTGCCGGCGCAGGCTTTCACCCAAGGTCAGTTGGTCTGCCAGGCTATCTCCAAGCTATTGCGTTGGTTGATCGTCGCCCGCACCGAAATCGGCAAGGCGCACATCCAGTCGGCGGCGAGCCTCCGCCAGGTCTTCGGCAGGCGTCGCGAGGAGGGATGGGACGGTCGCGACTTCGACGTGTAGGACGAGGCGAGCGCCCTCCGCCGACAAGTGGTCGACGAGCCATACGCCCGGGAAGGAAGTCTCCCGCACATGGGTCAAGCCGATGGTGTCGATGGTGGCGGCCACCTCGCCGGAACCCAGCGCGGCGAGCAGACGCTCCTCGTCGCCCGGCCCGAAGGGCATCGCGGTGAGATCGACGATGGTCGGCTCGCCGTCCTCGACCAGACGGTCAAGGGCGTGCCGAATCTCGTGCAGGACCGGCAGGACGTTGTCGGTGAGCCCGCCGGCAGCGGTTTGATCCTCGACCCGAACGGGAATCCCTTCGAGCCCGGTCATTGCGGCCTCCGAATATCAGCGGTCACTGGTGGACCCAGTGTAGACGCCGCCCCGGGCGCGGATTCTGACTTGCGTCAGTATGTCTGTCGGTTGGGCCCGACAGCCTGCGCGGCACGGGCTAGGCTTGGGATTCGGCCCAGGCACGCGCCGTGCGCAGCACCAGCGCGGCGGCGCGCGCGACCGCCGGGGCCACGACCGGACTGGGTTGTTCGCCCCAGTCCAGCGAGGCCGGTTCGATGCCGATCAGGGCACGGCGCACCGGGTAGGTGTCGGACAGTTGCGCGATGTCGAGCAGGTCGGTCAGGCCCACCTCGTGGACACTCTGGCGGTTGCCCTTGAGGTAGCGGTCCATTTTGTCGCCCTCGAGGCAGCGGACGGTGCCGGGCGGATCGTCGAAGCGCGCGGCATCGATCACGATGAGCGCGTCGTGTTCGGCAATTGGCTCGGCCAGCGTGAAGCTCAGGGTGCCGCCGTCGAGGTAGGTCAGACCCGGCTCGTCCGGGTGATGGGCATGGAGGTAGCGTACGACGTGAATGCCGACCCCCTCGTCGGTGAGGAGACTGTTGCCTATTCCCAGTATGAGTGTGGTTATCACCTGTGGATTCACCCGGGTCTGGTCGACAAGGTGGGATTACTCGACCACACTGCTCATTTACTCGCAAGCGGAATGAGGATCGATGCGCCATGTGCCTAGGCATCCCGATGGAAATCCAGGAGATCGACGGCTTCAACGCCCGCTGCGCCGCCAAGGGCGTCGAGCGCGACGTCAGCCTGTTCATGTTGCAGCACGAGGATCTGGCGCCCGGGGACTACGTGGTCGTCCACGTCGGCTACGCGATCCAGAAGGTGACCGCCGAGGAGGCGGCCACCGCGTGGGAGATTTACGACGAGATGCTGGCGCGCGAGCACGCGCAGCAGAGCACCCATGCATGAACTGGCGGTCTGCCAGTCCCTGATGGCCCAGGTGGTCGACATCGCCGCCCGGGAGAACGCTGAGCGCGTGACCTCGATCACCCTGCGCATGGGCCCCCTGTCGGGGGTCGAACCGGATCTGCTCGCCGAGGCCTTCCCCATCGCCGCGGCCGGCACGCCGGCCGAGGGCGCGGAACTGCGCTTCGAGCGACTGCCCGTGCGGGTACGCTGCACGACGTGCGGGGCCGAGAGCGACGCCACCGTCAACCGCCTGTTGTGCGGCGCTTGCGGCGATTACCGGACCCGGCTGATCAGCGGCGACGAAATGCTGCTGGCCAGCCTGGAACTCGAGCGGCGCGTCAGCGCCGGGTGACGGAGGAACGTCAACGATGTGCGATACCTGTGGCTGTAACGTCACCGCCGGCAACCGACACTTGGTCGAAGCTGAAGGCAAGCTCGCGCGGACCGAGTCCGGCCGCGAAGCGGTGGCAGTCCTGCAAGGCCTGCTGAGCGAAAACGACCATGTCGCGGCGCACAACCGCGAGCACTTCGACCGTCACGGCGTGCTCGCCGTCAACCTGATGTCCTCGCCCGGCTCGGGCAAGACCGCCCTGCTCGAGGCGACCATCGACGCCCTGGGCGGCGAACTGCGCTTCGGCGTCGTCGAGGGCGACCTGGAGACCGAGAACGACGCCGCGCGCATTCGCGCCAAAGGCGTCCCGGCGGTGCAGATCACTACCGGCACCGCCTGCCACCTGGACGCCCACATGGTGCACAAGGCGCTGCACCAGCTCGACCTGGGCGAGCTCGACGTGCTGTTCATCGAGAACGTCGGCAATCTGGTCTGCCCGGCGAGCTTCGATCTGGGCCAGCATCGCAACGTCACGCTGTTGTCGGTCACCGAGGGCGACGACAAGCCGGCCAAGTACCCGGTGATGTTTCGCGCGGGCGATCTGATGCTGATTACCAAGTCGGACCTGCTCGAGGTTCTGGACGACTTCGACCCCGCGCGCGCCGAGCACCACCTGCGCCACCTGGCCAGCGACGCGCCCGTGCTCAGCCTGTCGGCGCGGCGCGGTCTCGACCTCGAGGCCTGGTTCGGCTGGGTGCGCGCCGAGGTGGGGGCACAGCGCACACGCGTCGCAGCGGGGCAAACCTCGACCCCCAAGGTCCAGCCGGAAGGACGACTACTGCACTCCCACGGCTGAGACCAGCAAGAGGCGGCCAATGAACCACTACGACCACCCACCGGCGCGAGGTGCCGAATGAGCCCGGCGCGGCACTGGCTGGCCCAGATCCGCGAGCTCGATCTGCCGGAGCGGATCCGCGTGATGAATGTGTGCGGCGGCCACGAGCGTTCGGTCACCCTGTCCGGGATGCGCAGTGCGCTGCCGGGGAACGTAGAGATCATCCCGGGCCCGGGCTGCCCGGTGTGCGTTTGCCCGGAGGAAGACATCTACCAGGCGATGCAGCTGGCACTGCGCGAGAACGTCATCCTGGTGGCCTTCGGCGACATGCTCCGCGTGCCGGTCAACGGCCCGAAGAGCGAACCGCGCTCGCTGGTCGAGGCGCGCGCCGCGGGCGGCGACGTCCGGCCCATCGCCTCGCCGATCGAGGCACGGATGATCGCCGAGCAGCACCCGAAAAATCCGGTGGTGTTCTTCGCCGCGGGCTTCGAGACGACCAGCGCGCCGGTCGCCTCGATGCTGGTCGAGGGCGCTCCGGACAATCTGTTCGTGTTGCTGTCCGGCCGGCTCACCTGGCCGGCCGTCGCCATGCTGCTGGACTCCGACGCACCGGGGTTCGACGGCCTGATCGCGCCGGGGCACGTCTCCACCGTCATGGGGCCGGAGGAGTGGGACTTCGTGCCCGAGCGGCACCGCCTGCCAGCGGCGATCGCCGGCTTCACGGCAGACAGCCTGCTGGCAGCGACCTACTCCGTGCTGCGACAGACCATCGAACAGCGGCCGTTTCTCGACAATTGCTACCAGGCACTGGTCAGACCTGGTGGCAACCCGCTGGCCAAACGGCAACTGGCGCAGGCCTTCGAGGTGGTCGACGCCAACTGGCGAGGCATCGGCGTCATCCCCGACTCGGGGTATGCGATCCGCGAGGCCTACGCGGCACACGACGCAACCAAACAGTTTCCGGACTACGATTCCGACGGCCGGCGCCGGCGCGGCGAGATGCCGGCGGGCTGCGACTGCGCACGCGTGGTGCTCGGCAAGATCTACCCCAACCAGTGTCGCCTCTACGGCACCGGCTGCACGCCGCGCAGCCCCGTCGGACCGTGCATGGTGTCCGACGAGGGCGCCTGCCGGATCTGGTGGTCCAATGGCGTGAGGGCCAACGACGCCGCGTAGCACACGGGCCGGGCTCAGTCCGGCCGCGCGGCTTGCTCGATACGTCGGGCGAGACGGGCGATCTGCGGCCAGTCGTGGGTGACGATGTCCTGGCCGTGCGCCAGGTTGTTGCGCAGGGATTCCAGATCCTTGACGACGCGCTTGGCCGCGCCGCGCGTTTCGAAACCGTAGGCCTCGATCAACCCCTCGTCGCTCAACACTACCTGCGCCTTGTCGCTGAGCTGCAGGCAGTCGAGCAGGTCTGCCGGCTGGCCGCGCCGCTCGCGCTCGCCACGCAGCTGCCGCGCCTTGTCCAGGCGGCCGGGCGAGAGCGTCGCCTCCCAGCCACCGTTGGGCCAGTGCTCGCGGATGCGGTCGACGAAGCTCATCTCCAGCATGGTGACGATACCGAACAGCCACATGCGCACGATCGGCTTCTGCATGTCGCCACGGCCGATCACGCCCGTCACCTCGCCGAACGCGGTCACGAAGCAGTGATGGTGGAGAGTCAGCACGGCGATCACTTCCCACAGCGGCGCGTCGCCGTTGATGAACCTCGTAAGGCTGGCCCGAGTACTTGCGCTGGTGATCGATGCGCCGGTGGGCCTCGGTAGAAAACCGTCGGGCCCCGGCGACCAAGTCACTCATGCGCTCATCGCAGCCGCCAGGTAACGGCCGCCGGAGGCGATCGCGATGGTAGCCACCCCGATGAGGGTGTTGGTGCCGACCAGCATGCGGATCTGCCCCAGGGCCTTGACGCCGGCCGTCCAGTCTTCGGCCGCAACGGCACGCTTCAGGCGACCGTAGGGGGCGAAGAACACGTGCAGGAAGATCGCCATCATGACGAGGCCGAGACCCAGCATGGCGTGTACGTAGAGCCCCACGCCGCCCATGCCGCCGAACACGGCGAAGATCATCCAGAAGCCGGTGGCGAGAATCAGCGCGATGCCCGCCCACACCCAGGGAAAGAAGCGGCCGAAGACGCCGGCCCACAGCGTCAGCCGCGCCGGCGGCTCCAGCTGGCTGGCCGCGACCGGGCGCAGACAGACGTAGGCGAAGAACATGCCGCCCACCCAGATCACCACGGCAAGCACGTGCAATAAGACTGCGATACCCATCTCTAACCCCCGACGTCGAACAACGAACGGCCCGGATTGTAGCCGACCGCGCGGTCGCTTTCCCCTGCCGGCAGCGTGGAGGCTCAACGCCCGACCAGGCCCCGCAGGATGTCGCTCATGCGGCGCACCAGCAGCGAGAAGTGTCCCTCGCCCGGCAGGAAATGGGCGGTGCAGCTTGGAATCTGGGCGGCAGAAGTCGGGCCGACCGGTCAACGCTTGCGAAAGCGCAGGAAGTACTGAGACTGCATGAAGTCGTTGCGTTCGACCAGTTCGAAGCCCGCCGCTTCGACCTCCTGCACGACGGTCTCCTCCCCCGCCCGCACGTGGCCCAGCACCCAGG
>JARRQB010000067.1:0-6854 GCA_037382265.1 Gammaproteobacteria bacterium
GCGGTGAGCTTGGCTTCGACCTTGGCCAATTCCATTGCGACCGCCGCTCAGTCGAGCATGATTGGGGCGACATCCTTGGCCCAGTCTTGGAACGCAGGTACCTGGAACATGGCTTCGCCCACCGCTTTGTACAGGTCGAACACCAGCGTGACCCCCATTTCGCGCTGCGGGAAGCGCTGCGCGTAAGCGAGGATGTGGCCGCAGGCTTCGGCGAACTGTGGCGTCGGCCGAGCCCTGATCGCGCGCCCGACCAGCGCGGCGACCACCGCGTACTGCAGGTCTATTTCCGTGGGTACCGGGACCTCGCGTCCGGCCAGGATGTCGTCCAGGTCGGGCATCTTGTCCAGGCTGCTGACGAAGGCGTGCAGCTCGATGCCGGCGGCTGGGCCGACGCAGGCCTGCAGCGCACCCTGCAGGAGTTCCGCGTGGTCGCCGAATTTTTGCAGGCTGCGGTGCGCGAATTCCCACGAACGGGGCGACGGGAAGGCGACCGGGTTGTGCGCGGGGTCGAAGTCGAACAGCAACTCGGGTCGAAAGCGCAGAAAGGCGATCACCCGCTCGTCGACGCCCTTGGCGTAGGCCCAGGCCACCCAATCGTCCAGGTGGGTCTCTACCTCGAAGTGGGAAAAGCGGTTGGCCAGCGGTGCGGGCATGGTGTAGGTCACCCCACGGTCGCCCTGGCGGTTGCCGGCCGCGAAAATCGCCCAGCCCGCCGGCACCTGGTACTCGCCGAGCCGGCGGTCGAGGATCAGCTGGTAGGCGGCCGCCGAGACGCTCGGCGGCGCGGAGGTGATTTCATCGAGGAACAGGATACCCGCATGGCCGTGGCGCTCCGCGTCGGGCAGCATGGCGGGTACCGCCCACTCCACCTTCTGTTCCGCTCGGAACGGGATACCGCGCAGGTCGCTCGGCTCCATCTGGGACAAGCGGACGTCGATCACGGGCACGTCGTGACGTGCCGCGATCTCGCGCACCATGTCCGATTTGCCGACGCCTGGGGGGCCCCAGAGCATAACGGGCGTGTGGTGTCCCTCGTGGGTACTGTTGAATTCGCGTTCGAGAATGGTCAGGAGTTGAGCCGGTCGCATCGTCACCGCGCTTGCTGATGGGATTGGCGCCACAGCATGTTGATCCGGCGGGGAAAGTTCAACCCCTGCGCGGAGCGGTTTGCGGGGCGGGCGCGGTCGCCTGGGGGGAGAGTTGTAAGGGTTTAGTAAAACAGATTATTCTAATCCCGTTATGCCTTGCGCCGGGCGATCGGATGGCCCGTGCACAGCGTCCCGGTGCTTCCGGCATGTGGCCTTAAATATTGTGGGTGAATATCTCGCCATGTCATCATGGCGGGCCGAGGGTTTGTGGCATTCCAATTCGGAGACCGGAATATGAATCAGACGTACTACGACGCCGTAACCAAGATGGAAGAGATGGATGTCGACGAAGAATACATCAAGGGCTGGCAGGCCGGCTTCCTGCAGAACCCCAAGCGCGAGGAACAGCGTGTGACCGAGGCCTACGAGGCGGGGTATGCAGACGGCGAAGAGAAGCGTTCCGAAAACTTCGGAAATTGGGTAAAAAAATAACTACAATCCATTGAAGTTCAATCGAAAAAGGCGGGTTCACCCGCCTTTTTCGATGGCCGCCGCTCAGCCGAAAAGATTGTCCACTGCGCGTCTGAGCTGGCTGTCGACGTCGTAGCCGTCCTGGTCCATGACCTGGTCGATCACCCAGCGGTTCTCACCCTCGCGGCCCATGACCTGCTGAATCTCGTAGCCGAGGTGACGCATGAACGGGTACGAGGGGCCGTCGTCGTAATAGGCAAACTCGGCATACTCGGTGCCCCGACGATTGATGCGCTCGACGAAGGGCGCCACGTAGTCACCGGGGCCGAACAGATCCACATTGTTGTCTTGCACGTGCTTTGCCATCGCCTTGGCGGTTGCGATCACCAGGCGCCGGCGCGCGTCGTCGTCCAGCCCCACCCGCTGCCGGGCCAGACGGTCGAGCAGCTGCAACTGAAACACCAGGTACTCGGCGATGACGTCCATGCGCTGATGGTCCGATTCGTAAACGAAGTCCTGACCGTGCAGGTTGATGGCCTTGTCCTTCGCGATGCGCCAGGCGATGAATGCCACGGCGCCGGCGATCTCGTCCAGCGATCGCTGTGCCTGATCGTCGTGCCAGTGGCTCTTGATGCGCAGTGCCACGCGCGTTACCCCCGTGGTTGTGAACAGCGATCGGGTCCGTGCGTCCGGGTTGGCAGCCGGCCGAACGCATGGTAGCTTAATCGGAAAGCCCTAGTATTTTACTCTGTAATTGCCGGGATATCACGCCGGCCGAGTCGCACAGCTTATGAACCCGACCGTCCGGGAAGCGAGCCAGTCCGTGCAGCACAACTGCCACGTCGCCGACGCCCGGCACGGCGGCGAATACGGTATGTGCGCCTACCTCATGAAGATGCGCGAGTACTTCCGCTGGGAGAAGGGCCTGGCCTTCGACGTGCGGTTGCCGAGCGCCGAGGTGGGCGACTGGCTGACCCAGCGAGAGGCGCTTTGGGAGGGGCTGGCCGGCGCCGATTTCGAAGAGGTGGTGGTCGATGGTGTGAAGTTCGACCCGTTCGACACCGAGGGTGTCAACGCGGCCCTGGAGCCGCACCATCTGGTCTACAGCGCCGGCCTGGTGCACGGCGCCCGGCCGCACTTCTTTCTCGGCCGGCTGGTGCACAAGGAAGAGCCCGACGACGGCTTTGCTCTGCGGGTCGCCGACGCGGAGTTGGCGCGCGGCCTCAGTGCCCCGCCGGCGATGACACGCGGTCGTACCATCTTCCTGCGTCGCGAATCGCTGCGGCGCTACCTGTGGGAGAAGCTGGAGTCCTGGCGCTGGAACCGCCCCGACAACGCCTTCGGGCGGGCCGTCGCCTGCTACCCGTTCGGACGTGAACTGCATCAGGCGCTGGAGGCGATGACGGAGGCGGAGCTGGCCTCGGCGCGCGAGCACGAGATCGGCGAGTTCCTGGCCGGCGAGTTGCTGGGGGAGGCCTGGAACGAGATGTTGCTCGACCTGGCGGGTACCCCGGCGGAACTGATGGCACGCGCGGTGCGGGACCACCTCGCCGACTGCACACGCACGCTGCCGATGCTGATCGCGCGGGAAAAGACTGCCTCGATCCATTTCTTTGCCGGCAATCTCAACGCCATGCGCCGCGAGATCTTTCCCGGCCTGCACAAGGCTTACGAGGAGTGGTTGCAGGAGCGGGACCTCGAGCCCCTGTCCGCCATCGCCAGGCTGGGCGCCGAACATTGGGCCGCGCTGGCAAAGGCGTTGGTGGAGGTACACGCCCGCCGCGGCGCCGCTGCGGCCGGTCCAATCGCCGAGCTGGTCGCCGTGAACCACCTCTGAGGGGGGTCGCGAGCGCTGGGCGACAGCAACCCCCGCTCGACCGACGGTCGTCCGCCGCCGCCCGGCTCGCGTCGCCGCGGCCAGCCACCCGTTTTGCCCTGCCGTGGCGCGGGCGCGATAATTGGGGCTTTCACACCGGACGCGATCCATGCTCAATCCCTTTCCCGTCGAGCGCGAAGTCAGGCCGCTCAGTACCATCCGCGAGGTCAAGCCGGGAAGTTTCATCTTCGAGCGCCCCGGCGCGCTGCCGGCGGCTTGGTGCGAGGAGATGATCCGCCGCTTCGAGGCCCACCCAGAGCAGCAGAATGCGGGGCGCATAGGTCAGGTGCAGGACATGGACCAGGCCGTCAAGAAGACCATGGACCTGGTGGTCAGCAACAAGGGGGACTGGAAGGACGTCGACCAGGTGCTGTTCCGCTGCATGGCGGCGGCGCTGCGCGAATTTCGCGAGACCTACCCCTATTTCAAAGGCCCCTTCAAGGACATGGGGTATCAGATCCAGCGCTATCTGCCAGGCGAGTTCTACCACTGGCACATCGACGGTGGCAGCCACGAGTTCTCCCAACGCCAGCTGGTCGCACTGTGGTACCTGAACGACGTACCTGGCCCCGGCGGCGAGACCCAGTTCCTCTACCAGGAGGTGAGCGTGCGTCCGCAGCAGGGCAAATTGATCCTGTTCCCGCCGTTCTGGACGCACGAGCACCGCTCCAGCAAGCTGGGCCAGGGCGTGAAGTACATTGCCACGACCTGGGTAGTGTTCGCTTGAGCGAACTGCACCTGCTGGCGATCGTCGAACTCGGGGGATACCCGAACCTGGTGCCGCTGTATCGGCGCCTGGGCTTCGCCGTGGACCTGGTGCAGTCGCAGCGCAAGGCGCGCAGCTACCTCAAGCAGCGGGTGCCCGATGTCGTCGTGGCCGAGTACAACTACCAGACGGATTTCCGCGACCGCTCGTCGAATCTGGAGACCCTGATGGCGGTGTTGCAGAAGCACCCCGAGGTGCGCCTGATCGCGTTCTATCTGCCCGAGCACGCGGAAAAGTTTGCGCGATTCCGCGAGCGCTGGCGGGTGTTCGAGGCGATCGAGTTTCCGATCGACGAGGCCCGGGTCGAGAAGGCGCTGGCGCGGGCGCTGACCGCTGCCGGACCGCTGTCGTGAGCGGTCGGAGCATCGCGGGAGCGGGCGGTGACGCGGGCGGGTTTCGATCCACCGGCGACGCGTTCTCTCATTCGGCGCGCCAGCGACACTGTTCGCCCCGCCGACCGTCAAGAGGTCAACCGAGATGCGTAACACTTCTGCTATCGCCGCCGCTTTGAGCGTCGCCCTGGTGGCGATCGCCGGCTGCTCCTCGACCCCGACGGCTCGCCAAGACCAGAGTTCGCCGTACTATGCGGTGCCGGTCGGTGCCGTGTTGGAACTCCGTGAGCCGATCCGGATCCGGGCGGGCGCGACGCGGAGCTGGCTGCAGTTCGGCAAGGCCACCGGTGACCGGTTCGACCACTACGCTCCCAACTGCAATGTCGAGGTCCGGCACCTCGACCAGGAGAATGTCCAGCTGGTTCGGCCGGGACGCTTCACGGTGCGTCGCACCCAGCAGGTGCGCGAGGAAGTGGTGCGCGCCCGGCGCCCCGCCCAGGTGGCGGCGTTGTGGCGCGTAGGTGGCGGCGTAGACGCCGGTGGACCGAATTTGATCTACGAAGGCTACCATCTGTGGCTGGACAGCCCGGAACAGCCGGAGGTCATGCGCTTGACGTGCAGGGGCGCCTATGCGGAGCCGAGCAACGCCAAGCCGCCCAGTATCGAGGAAATTCGAAGCGTGCTCGGCGGCATCGCAACCCTCACCCTCCCTTGAGCCAGATCGGGTGGGTTCGTCGGGTCGTTCACGCGGACCCCGGTTCTGCCAAACACCCGTGCCGCGCCCGCCTCGAGGTCACGCCCCAGACGCCGCAAGGTTGGGCCAGCGGCGGCCGGGCACGCCGTCGCCCTTGACCTCGGGACTGGGGCATTCGACTATGCCGGCGTACCGGGTCTCCGGAGTCAGACGGAAGAGCGGCTTGACCATGAAGAGCCTGGTTGCGTTGATGCTGGCAGTCACGGTGCCATTGCTGTCGGGCGGGTGCTCCCGAGGGGGTGCCATCGGCAGCACCACGCTCGAAGCGACGCCGGGCTCGCCGGTGCAGTACCGCGTCGATCCCGTCGTCGACAGCGGTAGGCCGGCCGCGGTACTCAGCCTGCACTCCAAGCTGGAGACCCTCCAGGGGTGCGGTTACGGATTGACCCTGACGAACAATCTCGAGTTCGAAATCAAGCGCATGGAGATCCGTTTTGCGGCGTATGGCCACAAGGACGTGCTGCTCGACGAGGCGACCGCCAATTTCTTCGGCGTCAGACCGACGAGCGGCCAGTACGTCGAGATCAACTTCCCGTTCACCTGCGACCGCATCGGCTATCTGCTGATGATCGACCCCGGCCGCTGCACCATGGGCGAACTCGAGGAACGGTCGGCGCAGCCGGGCCAGTGTCTTGCCTACGTCGACGTGCCCGACAACCCCTACGTTCGGTTGAGAGTGGAGTAGCGTTCAGGTGGACAGTCACCCGCTGGACTGTAAGCAGGCGCCGCTGCGCATGAGCCGATCTCGATGGGGCGACAGTTTGCCTGGTGAACGGGCCGGAGTGAGGCACCCGATCGTTCGGCTGGTCTGCTTGGTGGGTGCACTGGTGTTGCTGGCGGCGTGTGCGTCGACGCCGCAGTGGCCCGGCGTCACCGCACAACCGACGGGCGAGACCACGCCGGGCCGCTGGGTCTGGGCCGAACTGTTCACCGCCGACGTGGCGGCGGCCCGGGCGTTTTACGGCCAAGTGTTCGGCTGGGGGTTCCGCACGGTTGGCGACGGGCCCGACGCCTACACGCTGATCGACAATCGGGGTACGCCGATCGCCGGAATGATCCACCGCGCGGCGGATGCGGACGCGACCCGGTCGGCGCGTTGGCTCGGGCTGCTCTCCGTAGCCAGCGTCGACGCCGCGGCTGAGCATGCCCGCCAGGCGGGCGGCACGGTCGGCGTGGCGCCGCGGCAACTCCCGGGGCGTGGCCGGGTGGCGCTCATCGCAGATCCCGAGGGCGCGCGTTTCGGTGTGCTCCGCTCGCAGACCGGGGACCCGCCCGATGTCTTTCCGCCGCCCGGCGGCTGGCTCTGGCGGGAACTCTGGGCGAGAGACGGGGCCGCCATGGCGGCCTTCTACGCGCCCTTGGGTGGGTATGACGTGCGGCTGGTTGACGCCGGCGGTGGACCCGCGGAACGGCGTCTGCTGGCCGGCGGCTACCCGCGCGCCGGAATCCTCGAACTCCAGTTTGAGGGGCTGCCCTCGGCCTGGCTGCACTACGTGCGCGTCGCCAACCTCGAGGACACCCTGGAACGGGTCCGCCGGGCCGGCGGCACCGTACTGGTCGCGCCGGC
>JARRQB010000068.1:0-6830 GCA_037382265.1 Gammaproteobacteria bacterium
GCGCCGGAACTCGCCGCCGCCCTGCGCGAACAGGGCGAGGCCCGGGGCCTGGCGGTGCAGTGGCCGCTCATGGACCTCGAGGATCAGGCGCGCCTGACGCCGGCGGACCTGTGGAGCGGTTTCGAAGCGGCCATCCTGGAGGCCTCGCGGCGCTACGGCGAGGGTCCGGTGCTGGTCGGTCGCTTGAGCGCCCGGACGGGTGGCGGCTGGCGCCCGGAGTGGACGCTCTACGACCGGGGCGGCGCCCAGCGCTTCGCCGCCGACTCGGGCGACCTGGCGGCGGTGCTGCGCGCCGGCGTCGATCAGGCCGGCGACCTGCTGGCGGCCCGTTTCGGGCCCGTGCCCGTGGCCGGCGGCCAGGCACCGGCGCGGGTGCGGCTGAGCGGGGTGGCGACGCTGGCGGACTATGCGGCCATCCTGCAACTGCTCGGACAGGTCCCCGGGGTGTCGCGAATAGCCTTGCGCGCCGCTGCGGCGGACACGCTTAGCTTCGACGTCTGGCTGCCGGGCGCGGCGGCCGCGCTGGCCGATGCCCTCGGCGCCGACCCGCGGGTGCAGCCGCAGCCAGCGGCGCCGGGCGCCGCGGGCGCGGCGCCCCTCGCCTACTACTGGGCCGACTGAGGTCGCCGCCGCGCGATCACACCGGTATGCGGGCCCGGGACATCCCCAACCTCATCAGCGTCGGCCGTATTATCCTGGTGTTCCCGGTGGTGTGGGCGCTGGTCGAGGAACGTTTCGGGCTCGCGCTGGTGCTGTTCGCGGTGGCCGGGGTGTCGGACGGGCTGGACGGTTACCTGGCCAAGCGCTACCGCTGGCAGTCGCGCCTCGGCGGCATGCTCGACCCGCTGGCCGACAAGCTGTTGCTGATCGCCACCTACTTCAGCCTGGGCTGGCTCGGGGCACTGCCGTGGTGGCTGGTCGGGCTGGTGTTGCTGCGCGACGTGGTGATCGTCACCGGGGCGGTGGTCTACAACTTCCACGTCGAAGTTATCCAGGCCGCACCGACGCTGCTCAGCAAGATCAACACCTTGCTGCAGATCGTGCTCGGCCTGACCGCCGTGGTCCACGTCGGCGTCCTGGCCATGCCCGCTTGGGTGGTCGGCGGTCTGGTCGCCGCGGTGGCGGTGACCACGGTGGCGAGCGGCGTGGACTACGTGGTCACCTGGGGGACCAAGGCCAGGCGCCACGGTCACTCTTGAGCCGGGACCCCGCGCACCAGTTCGCGCACGAAGGGCACCGTGAGGCGCCGCTGCGCGGCCAGGGCCGCCGCGTCCAGGCGCTCCACCAGTGCGATCAGGCGCCCGGGGTCGCGCGGGCAGCGCGCCAGCAGGTAGCGCGCCACCTCCGCCGGCAGGCTCAGGCCGCGGCGGGCGGCCTCGCGGGTCAACAGCTCCAGCCGGCCGGCGTCGTCGAGCGGCGCCAGTTGGAAGTTCAGTCCCCAGGCCAGCCGGCTGCGCAGGTCCGGCAGCCGCACCGCCAGGCTTGCCGGGCCGCGGTCGGCCGCGAACAGCAGGCGCGTACCACGCTCGCGGCAGCGGTTGTAGAGCGCGAACAGGGTGGCTTCCCAGTTCGGGTCGGCGGCGATCGCGTCGACGTCGTCGACCGCCAGCAGGTCCAGGTCGTCCATGCCCTCGACCGCCGCCGGGGGCAGGTCGCGGTAGCTCCCCATCGGCAGGTAGCCCGAGCTCAGGCCGCTCCGCTCGGCGTGTGCGACGCCGGGTAGAGCTGGGCGTGGCGGCCGTCGAGCAGGTCGGCGCAGGCGGCCAGCACGCCGGCGTTGGCGCCGGCGACGAAGTCCTCGAGCCGCATGCGCGGGCGCAGGCCGAGCGCCAGTGGCAGCTGTGCCGTCACGGCGTCGGGCGGGACCAACGCGCGGCAAACGCGGCGGCGAGCAGCAGCAGCAGGCTCAGCGCCGCCTCCAGGGTGGCGGGGAGGCGCGCCGCGGGCACGCTGACCAGCGCCACCAGGCCGTGGAACACGTACAACAGGCTCGCGACGCTGGCGCCGAGATAGGCCCGCGCACGGCGCCGCAGCACGCCGGGCAGCGCCGCCAGCAGGGGCAGCACCGCCAGCGCCCACCACGGGCTCAGGTTGCCGGCGATCACCCAGCTTGGCACCAGCACGAGCAGGCCGGCCAAGCCGGCCAGGCTGCCCCAGTGGGCTGCCGCGCGCATCAGGCTGCCGTCAGCCGGCCGCCCAGCACGGCCAGACGGCGGCCCAGGGCCCGGCACAGCCGGTGTTCGACGGCGCTGACCGGCCGCGCGCCGTCGGTGCCCGCGACGTGGCTCGGCCCGTAGGGCGTGCCGCCGGCGTCGGTGGTCAGCAGGTCCTCCTCGCTGTACGGCAGCCCGGCGATCAGCATGCCGTGGTGCAGCAGCGGCAGCAGCATGCTGAGCAGGGTCGTCTCCTGGCCGCCATGGAGGCTGCCGGTGGACGTGAAAGCGCCGGCCGGCTTGCCGATCAGCGCGCCCGACATCCACAGCTCGCTGGTGCCGTCGAGGAAGTACTTCAGCGGCGCGGCCATGTTGCCGAAGCGGGTCGGGCTGCCCAGGGCGAGCGCCGCGCAGCCGCGCAGGTCGTCCAGCGTGGCGTACGGCGGCCCCGCCGCGGGGATCGCGTCGGCGCTGGCCTCGCACACCGTGGACACCGCCGGTACGGTGCGCAGCCTGGCCTCCAGCCCGCCCTCCTCGACGCCGCGCGCGACCTGCCGCGCCATGTCGGCCGTGGCGCCGTGCCGGCTGTAGTACAGCACCAGTGCGTAGGGCATGTCAGAGGATCTCCAGCACCCGCTCCGGTGGGCGTCCGAGCCGCGCCTGCCGGCCCTTGACCACGATCGGGCGTTCGATCAGCTTCGGGTGTTCGACCAGCGCCCGGATCAGCTGCGCGCGCGTGAGCTGCGGGTCGGCCAGCCCGAGTTCCTTATACTCGGGCTCCTTGCGGCGCATCAGGTCGCGCGGCTCCAGGCCCAGGCGCTCCAGCAGCTCGTCCAGTTCGGCGGCGCTCGGCGGGGTCTTGAGGTATTCGACGATGTCCGGTTCGACGTCGTGTTCGCGCAGCAGCTGCAGGGTCTGCCGCGACTTGCTGCAGCGCGGGTTGTGGTAGATCTTTACCTTCATGTGCATGCTCGTTGGGCCGGTGCGGAGGCGCTCAGTTTAACCCGCACCGCGCGACGGCGAGTGGCCGGGTCGAAGGAGCACGGTGATGAAGACGCGGGGCGAGAGCGGGAACGGCGGCGGGCCGCGGCCTGGGCTGACGGGCGATGCGGCACGGCAGGCCTGGCGTTTTCTGCGGCTGCTGGCCGACCGCTTCGACCGCCACGGCGGCGCGAGCAGCGCTGCGGCGCTGACCTACACCACCCTGCTGTCGCTGGTGCCGTTGATGACGGTCGCCCTGGCGATCTTCTCCGCCTTTCCGGCGGCGGACCGCGTCACCGGCATGGTGCAGGACTTCGTGTTCGCCCACTTCGTGCCCAGCTCCGTGGCGGCGCTGCAGGAGCACCTCCAGGGCTTCGCGACCAAGGCGGCGCGCCTGAGCGGGGCCGGTTTCGCGGTGCTGATCGTGGTGGCGCTGATGCTGATGCGCACCATCGACGTGGCGCTGAACGCGATCTGGGAGGTGCGCGAGCGGCGCAGCCCGCTCAACCAGTTCGTCGTCTACTGGGCCATCCTGTCGCTCGGGCCGCTGTTCGTCGCGGCCAGCCTGCTGGCGACCTCCTACCTGGTGTCGCTGCCGTTCGTCTCGGAGGTGACCGGCGGCCTGGGCGAGCGGCTGCTGCGCGTCGCGCCGCTGCTGGCCTCGACCCTGGGCTTCTCGCTGGTGTACCTGCTGGTGCCCAACCGCCGCGTGCCGCTGCGCCACGCGCTCGCCGGCGGCGTGCTGGCGGCCGTCCTGTTCGAGATCGCAAAGAGCGGCTTCGCCTGGTATCTGACGGCCTTTCCGACCTACGAGGCGATCTACGGGGCGCTGGCCGCCATCCCCATCTTCCTGGTTTGGCTCTATCTGTCTTGGCTCGTGGTGCTGCTGGGCGCCGAGTTCACGCACGTGCTCGGGATCTTCGAACGCGATGCGCCCGCCGCGCCGCGAGAACAACTCGAGCTGGCCGATGCCGTGCGGGTGCTGCGGCTGCTCTGGCAGGCGCAGCAGCGCGGCTCGGCGATCGCGCTGCGCGACCTCGCGGCGGCGGGGCCGTGGCCCGAATACCGGCTCGAGGACCTGCTGCGCGACCTGCAGGCGATGCACCTGGTGCTGCGCACGTCGGCGGGGCGCTGGGCGCTCGCCCGCGATCTGCGCCAGGTCGAGCTGCGCGAACTGGTGCGCTCGCCGCGCTTCGGCCTGCCGGTGCCCGGGCGGCCCGGCAAGCCGGACGATGCCCGCCTGGCCGAGCTCCTGGCGGCCGCCGACGAGCGCCTGTCCGAGGTACTGCGGGTGCCGGTGGCCGAGCTGATGCCCGCGTCCGGGCCCGACCTCAGGTCAGGCGCCTGACCGAGACACGGGCCAGGTGGGGGCCGCGCTCGCGCTCACCGAGCACCTGGAGACGCAGCGTGGCGCCGGCGACCTCGAGTTCGAGTTCGGCGCCCACCGCGAGCCGTGCGGCGGGTCCGTAGAGCTCGAGGCGGCCTGCGGCGGGTTCGCGGTGCAGCAGGGCCCGACCGTCCCGGCCCTCGCCCAGCAGCTGCGCCGGCGCGATGCGGCCGGGCAGTTTCTCCACGCCGATCTCGAGCCGGCCGGGCTCGCGCAGGCGCAGCCGGCGCACCCTGGCGACGAAGCCCCGGGCCGGGTCGCCGGCGGGGTGTTCGAGCAGCACCAGGTCGCCGATCTGCACCGCGGCGTGACGGCGGCGCTCGACCACCAGGGCGGCTCCGGCGGCGGAGTCGTCGAGTTGGCGGCAGGCGACGCCCTGCGCCACGGCCACGTCGCCCTCGGGCGCCCCGCCGCGCCTGCGGATGGCGGCCAGCCGCCGGTGCACCATGGCGAAGCCCGCGTGGAGCAGCAGCGCGCAGTCGCGAATCTGGCGCTGTTGGCGTCTGCCGGGCGTCGGGTTCAACGCCGGCTCGAGCGTGCGCAGGCACTCGGCCAGGCGGTCGTAGCCGGTGTCGCCGCCGGCCGCCTCCAGCAGGCGACCCAGCGGCAGCACGAAGCGGCGGCGCGGGGGCTGGCGCGGGGGGCGGCGCGCCCCGGCCAGCGGCGGCACGGCACCCGTGGCATCGATGACGACGCTGCCGGGGCCGGCCGGCCCGCTGACGAAGTCGACCTCGGCGGCGGCCGCCAGCGCCTCGTCGTACAGCGCCCAACTCGCGCGCGGCGGCAGGCGCAGCGGATCCGCCATCTGGTAGAGCAAGGCACCGAAAAACAGCCGGTGAAGGTCGCGGCCGGCGCTCTCGGGTGGTCCCAGCGAGTGCCGCGCGAGCTGGAGGAAGCCCGCGGTCTCGTACAACTGCAGCATGTCCCGCCAGGTGTTCGGCGGCGTGCCGTGGTAGCCGCTGAGGTCGAGACGGATCTGGCGCGAGAGCGTGTGCATGGCGGCGCACAGGGCCTCGCCGAGGGCGCCGCGCTGTCCTTCCAACAGGTCGTTGACGTGGCGCTTGCGCAGCTGTGCCAGTTCGGCGTTGAGCGCGCCGAACCAGGCGACCACGTCGTCGAACAGGACCTGCTCGGTGCGGTCCGGGTCGCTGCGGATGTGGGCGTCGACCTGGGCGGCCAGCGGCTCGACGTGGCACTCGAGCAACGCCAACAACGCTGGCAGCCGGGGCAGCGGGCCGGGGCAGCGGACCAGGAGCGACAGCTGTTGGGCCAGTTGGCGGCAAGCCGCAACGGCGTTGGCGGTGGGCAGCTCCGCCAGCCAGCGCCGCAGTTCCGCGGGTGCGGTGAGGGCGAGGGGGTGGCAGCCGGCGTGCGGCGTCGGCAGGTCGAGCAGCGGCAGACCGCCGGTCGGAGAATCGCGTCTGGTGAGCCAGGTTTTCAGCATCGCCGTCGCCCGCAGCGGTCTACCAAGCGGTGCCGCTGCCTTGCCGTGTTCCCGCTAGCTAGCGGCAGGCCCCGGGAATTTTTGACTGATCTGCCGGTCTGCGGGAGTTGTGCGCGCGATCTGGCGCGCGCGGTCGTTTTGTCGCTAACATCGCGCACTTGGGCGAGGCGCCGTCGCCCCCGATCGGGTCGACGGCGGCAACCGGTTGTGGAGGTAAACAAGGTGATGAGCAGGCGTCGAGTGGGGGTCGCACTGGTGTGGTGGTTGTTGTGCCTGGCGTCGACGGCGACGGCGGTGGAGCGAGCGCCGGCCAGTCAGTTCTTCGATCAGTCCTTCTGGGACTTCACCGAGGAATTGCAGAATGCCAGGGACGCCGGCAAGCAGGGCATTCTGATCATGTTCGAGATGGACGAGTGCCCGTTCTGTCACCGCATGAAGACCACGGTACTCAATCGCGCCGACGTCCAGAACTACTTCCGCGACCACTTCCTGATCTTCGCGGTCGACATCGAGGGCGACGTCGAGATGACGGACTTCGACGGCAACCTCACCACCATGAAGGACTTCGCCTTCAAACAGCATCGGGTGCGCGCCACCCCGGTGTTCGCCTTCTTCGACCTCGAAGGCGAGCCCATGCCGCGCGCCCGCTACACCGGCGCGACGCGCGACGCCGAGGAGTTCCTGCTGCTCGGCCGCTTCGTCGCGGAAGGCCACAACCAGACGACCAGCTTCACGCGCTTCAAGCGCAGCAGCAAGGCCGGCGGCAACCCGGGGTAAGCGGCGGTGGCCGTCGTACGCGTGCGCCGCGGCGTGCTGGCCGCGTGCTTGGTCCTGTTGTGGGGGGCGGTCGGCGCGGCGACGCCGG
>JARRQB010000069.1:0-6803 GCA_037382265.1 Gammaproteobacteria bacterium
GCTGGCGGGCGCATTCGCGCCGCCGTGGCAACCGAAAGGCCCCTGCAGTGCGTCGGTGCGATCAACGCCTACCACGCCCGCCTGGCCGAGGCCTCGGGTTTTCGCTCGGTCTACATCTCGGGCGGCGGCGTGGCGGCGGGTTCCTGCGGCATCCCCGATCTGGGTATCACGACCATGGAGGACGTGCTGATCGACCTGCGGCGCATCACCGACGTCACCGACCTGCCGGTGCTGGTCGACATCGACACGGGCTGGGGCGGCGTGTTCAACATCGCGCGCACCATCCGGTCGATGGAGAAGGCGGGCGCCGCGGCCGTGCACATCGAGGACCAGGTGCAGCAGAAGCGCTGCGGCCACCGGCCCAACAAGGCCGTCGTACCCGAGGCCGAGATGGTCGACCGCATCAAGGCGGCCGTCGATGCCCGGCGCGACGAGGCGTTCGTGATCATGGCGCGCACCGATGCCCTGGCGGTGGAGGGTATGCAGGCGGCGATCGACCGCGCCGGCGCCTGCGTCGAGGCCGGGGCCGACATGATCTTCCCCGAGGCGATCACCGAGCTCGAACAGTACCGCAGCTTCGTCGAGACCGTGCGGGTGCCCGTGCTCGCCAACATCACCGAGTTCGGCGCCACGCCGCTGTTCTCGACCGAAGAACTCGGCGCCGCGGGGGTCGGCATAGCGCTCTACCCCCTGTCGGCGTTCCGGGCGGCGAACGCCGCCGCCCTGCGCGTCTACCGGACGCTGCGCAGCGAGGGCTCGCAGCGGAACGTGATCGACATCATGCAGACCCGTGCCGATCTCTACGACCACCTGGGGTACCACGACTTCGAGCGGAAGCTCGACGAGTTGTTCACCCTGGACCGGAACGCCGGTGGCAGCTGACCCGGGGCGTTCGGGTCCGCAAGGGCGCCCAGGCGCGAGACGGTCGATTTCCGGTCGGTCCCTGGAAAAGCCGGGCTTTGCGCCCCTGGCGAGCGCGCGGTTCAACCAAGCCTAGAGGAGCTATGACATGACTGAACAAGTTCTGCCAAAGGCGAAAAAGTCGGTGGCCCTGTCGGGCACCGCCGCGGGCAACACCGCGATCTGCACGGTCGGGCGCACCGGCAACGACCTGCACTACCGGGGCTACGACATCCTGGACTTCGCCGAGCAGGCGGAGTTCGAGGAGATCGCCTACCTGCTCATCCACGGCAAGCTGCCCAGCCGCGCCGAACTGCACGCCTACAAGGCGAAGCTGCGGTCCATGCGCGGCCTGCCCCAGGCGGTGCGCCGGGCGCTGGAGGCGCTGCCGGCCGCGGCCCACCCGATGGACGTGATGCGCACGGCCTGCTCGGTCATGGGCAGCTGCCTGCCGGAGAAGCACGGCCACCCGGCCGCCGAGGCGCGCGAGATCATCGACCGCCTCATGGCCGGTTTCGGGTCGGCGCTGCTCTACTGGTACCACTATGCGGTCAACGGCAGGCGCGTCGAGGTCGAAACCGACGACGACTCGATCGGCGGGCACTTCCTGCACCTGCTGCACGGCGAGCGGCCGTCGGAGGCCTGGGTGCGGGCCATGCACACCTCGCTGGTGCTGTATGCCGAGCACGAGTTCAACGCCTCGACCTTTACCGCGCGCGTCGTTGCTGGCACCAACGCCGACATGTACTCAGCGATCACCGCGGCTATCGGCGCCCTGCGCGGGCCCAAGCACGGCGGTGCCAACGAGGAGGCGTTCCGCATCCAGAGCCGGTACGACTCGGCCGACGAGGCCGAGGCGGACATTCGCGCACGCGTCGCCCAAAAACAGATCGTCATCGGCTTCGGTCACCCGGTATACACGGTGGGCGACCCGCGCAACGAGATCATCAAGCGCGTCGCCAAAGGGCTGTCCGACGCCTCGGGTAACCACAAGATGTTCGACATCGCCGCCCGGCTGGAGTCGGTCATGTGGGAGATCAAAAAGATGTTCCCCAACCTCGACTGGTTCTCGGCCGTCTCCTACAACCAGATGGGTGTGCCGACCGACATGTTCACTCCGCTGTTCGTGATTGCACGCGTCGCCGGTTGGGGAGCGCACGTGATCGAACAGCGCGAGGACGGCAAGATCATCCGTCCGAGCGCCAATTACGTAGGGCCCGAGAATCGCCCGTTCGTACCGCTCGATCAGCGCTGACGGCCGACACGTTTTCGATACCGCGCAGGTGCGAAGCGCACCGTATTCGCGGGCGACCCTCGCACAGCCGTCGTGGTGCCCGCTGCCCCGGTAGCGAAGGGCGCCGGCTCGACGAGAGCCTGCAGTGCCCCTAGCGCCTTCGCGGTTGGTCATTTTCGATCCAGGAGTCAACCCCCATGTCTAAAGCTGCTGTACTGGACGCCTCGCGTCCCGCGTTCGACCAGGTCATCCAGGACATCGTCGACTACGTGCTGGAGTACGACGTCGCTCAGTCGGCCGAGGCGATGCAGACCGCCCGCTACTGCTGGATGGACACCATCGGCTGTGGCTTGTATGCACTGCGGTACCCCGCCTGCACCAAGCTGCTCGGGCCCGTCGTGCCCGGCGCCGACATGCGCGGCGGGGCGCGGGTGCCCGGTATGTCTTATGAACTCGACCCGGTGCGGGCAGCCTGGAACATCGGTGCCATGGTGCGTTGGCTGGACTACAACGACACCTGGCTCGCGGCCGAGTGGGGGCATCCGTCGGACAACCTGGGGGCCATCCAGGCGCTGGCCGACTACCAGTCGCGCCAGGCGCTGGCGCGCGGCGGCGAGTCGCTGACCATGGGCGAGGTGATCCGCGCCATGATCAAGGCGCACGAGGTGCAGGGCGTGATCGCGCTGGAGAACAGTTTCAACCGCGTCGGTCTGGACCACGTCATGCTGGTGCGCATCGCCTCGACTGCCGTGTCGGCGGCCATGCTGGGCTGCACGCGCGAGGAGACGCTGAACGCGGTCTCGCACGCCTGGCTCGACGGTTCCTCACTGCGCACTTATCGCCACGCGCCCAACACCGGTTCGCGCAAGTCTTGGGCGGCGGGCGACGCCTCGGCGCGCGGCCTGTTCCTGGCCATGCTGGCCCAGCGCGGCGAGATGGGCTACCCCTCGGCCATCACCGCCACGGGCTGGGGTTTCCAGGACGTGCTGTTTAAGGGCCAGCCGCTGTCGTTCAGCCAGGGTTTCGGCACCTACGTGATGGAGAACGTGCTGTTCAAGATCTCTTTTCCGGCCGAGTTCCACGCCCAGACCGCGGTCGAGGCCGCGCTCGCTTTGCACGATCAGGTGAAGGACCGCATCGACGACGTCGAGCGCATCGTCATCCGGACCCAGGAGTCGGGCGACCGGATCATCAATAAGACCGGTCCGCTGGACAACCCGGCGGATCGCGATCACTGCATCCAGTACATGGTGGCGGTGCCGTTGATCTTCGGCCGACTCACCGCCGAGGATTACGAAGACGCTGTCGCGCACGACCTGCGTATCGATGCACTGCGCGGCAAGATGGAGTGTGTCGAGGACGAGCGCTTCACCCGCGAGTACCTGGAACCCGACAAGCGCGCCATTGGCAATGCCGTGCAGGTGTTTTTCAAGGACGGCACCGCGACCGAGAACGTGGTGATCGACTACCCGGTGGGCCATCGGCGGCGCCGCGCCGAAGGCATCCCGCTGCTCGAGGAGAAGTTCGAGCGCTACCTGCGCGGTCGCATCTCGCCGCAGCACGCCGACCGCGTGCTCGCCATCTGCGCCGAACAGGAGCGCTTCGAGCAGACCACGGTGGACGAGATGATGGCGCTGCTGGTCGTCTGATCGCCACGGGCGAGGCCTGCGGCGCCGACGGCCGGGTCAGTCGAAGTGCAGCGCCCAGCTGACCTCCAGTTCGTTCTGGTTCATCTCGACGAAGCCGGTCTGCGAACCCGTAAAGCTCGGGTTCTGGCCACGGATCTTGTTGTCGAAGCCATGGGTGTAGGCGACCGTCAGGGTATTGCGCTCGTCCAGCTGGTAGCTGAAGCCGAGGCTCGCGTGGGTCTGGATGGTGGCCGGCGCCAGGACGTTGAACAGGCTCTCGCTGTTGTCGAACACCTGGTTGGCGTGGCTGACCCCGGCCCGGAAGGTCCACTTCGGGTCGTATTGCCACTGCACTGCCAGCTTGAAGATATCCATGTCCTCCCAGCCGAAGCCGAGCCCGTCGTCTGCGCCGAGCAGGTTGTCCGCGCCCGGGTTGATGTTGTTGGAGTTGCCTAGCGCCTTCACGTCCGCGTAGAAGATTCGCTGCCAATCGAAGATCAGCTTGATCTCCGGGGTGGCGTCGAAGACCAGGCCCGCAGTGACCGTGCCCGGGGTGTCGAAGTCGCCCTGCTCGGCGAACAGGCCTTCGTAGTCCTTGAAGCGGTTCATGTACAGCCGGCTCTGCGCCGATACGCCGACTGACAGGCGGTCGTTCAGCTGCCCCAGCCAGCCGACCCGCACGCCGTAACCCCACGAATAGTCGTAGTCGTTGTTGGTCACCTTGCCCGGGCTGGCGGACAACCCGTTGAACGGTTCCAGGCCCTCGGCGCGAAAACGCTGCACCGCGACGATGGGCATGACGCCCAGGTAGTGGCCCGGCGCGACCTCGCGCGCGTAGCTGAGACCGGCGAACAATTGGGCGAAATCGATACCGGTCGGTTTCGTCGCCGTGCCGGCGGGGTTGTTGAAGCCGGCCCACACGGCCGCGTCGTAGTCGGTGTTCATGCCGCCGTTGCCGCCCACCGAGACGCCGAGGCTGCTGCGCTCGTCGAGCGGACGGTTCCAGCCGAAGTGCGGCACCAGGAACCAGTCGTTGTCGCTGTCGTAGCTGCCGGGCGGGACGAAGGGGCGCCCGGGCTCGGCGTTGTCGTTCGCAGTGAAGCCGCGATTCGGGTTGAACAGGGCCGCGCCGAAATCGACGCGGTGACCCAGTAGGGCCATTCCGGCGGGGTTTGTGGCGGCCGCCAGGGCGTCCTGCGGGAGCGCGACGCCGGCGCCGGCGAGCCCCTTGTTGGTGGTGCCGAAGCCGGTCGGCGAGTAGCCGTTGGTGGCCTGTGCCGAAAGGGGCAGTGTGGCCAGTACGGCCCAGGCCAGCCGGCCCGGGCGCAAGCGTGTGCCAAGTATCATTTCGCGTCCTCCTCTGTGCGGTGACTGGGGCGTTGTTCGTTGTGGTGGTCGTGCGGCGTCGGGCGGCGCTGCTCAGCGCGCCAGCGCCTCGCGCTGGGCAGCGGTGATCTGCGCGATAGCGGCGCCGGCAAGGTCGAGCATGACATCCATTTCGGTGCGAGAGAAGGGGATGCCCTCGGCGGTGCCCTGGACCTCGATGAAGCCGCCGGCCTCGTTCATCACCACGTTCATGTCCGTCTCGGCATTCGCGTCCTCGGCGTAGTCGAGATCGACGATGGGAATCCCCTGGTAAACTCCCACCGACACCGAGGCGACGGCGTGCAGCACTGGATTCTCCGCCAGGGCGCCGCGTGCCAGCAATCCGGCGATGGCATCGACCAGGGCGATGTAGGCGCCGGAGATCGAGGCGGTGCGGGTGCCGCCGTCGGCCTGGATGACGTCGCAGTCCAGCGTGATCGTGCGGGGGCCGAGCTGCGACAGGTCGACCGCCGCGCGCAGCGAGCGACCGATCAGGCGCTGGATCTCCATGGTGCGCCCGCTCTGCCGGCCGCGCGCCGCCTCGCGTCCCATGCGGCTGCCGGTCGAGCGCGGCAGCATGCCGTATTCTGCCGTGATCCAGCCGCCGCTGCGGCCCGACATCCAGCGCGGCAGCTGCTCCTCCACGCTGGCGGTGCAGATGACCCGAGTGTCGCCGAACGACACCAACACCGATCCCTCGGCGTGTTTCGTGTAGCGGCGTTGGAAGTCGATGTGGCGAAGTTCGTCGGGCTTGCGGCCGCTCGGTCTCATGTCGATCCTCGTCTTGGTGTGGGGTGGGTGCGCGCCGCCGCGGCGGTCGTCAGTGGGCTGCCCGGCGTTCCAGCAGCGCGTCGCGCAGGTCGGCCGCGCTCTGCGGCCGGTCGCCGGGCTCGATCGCCATGGCCCAGTCGATCGCCTCCAGCAGATGGCGTGGGTAGCGCTGGGCAAAGGCCCGCGTTGCGGGCGGCATCTCGTCGTCCTTGAGGCGGTCGACCGAGGTGGGCGGCGAGCGTCCCGCGATGCAGGCGCGCATGCTCGCCCCCACGGCATACACGTCGGTCCACGGCCCGACCGGCTGCGCCGAGCGGTATTGCTCGATGGGCGAAAAGCCGGGCGTGATGACCTGCGCCTTGGTATCGCCCTGCAGCGGGTCCAGATGGTAGACCGCACCGAAGTCGAGCAGCAGCGGGTTACCGCCGGGCCGCAGATGCACGTTGCTCGGCTTGATGTCCAAGTGCAGATGCTGATGGCTGTGGATCAACGCGAGGGCGTCGAGCAGTGGTGGAAAGACGGTCAGCAGGAAACTGGTACTGAGCCCGCCCTGGCGCTTGCGAATATACTGCCCCAGGTTCTTGCCCGGTTCGTAGTCCATCACCAGGTAGGCGGTGTCGTTGGCCAGAAAGCAGTTGCGCACGTTCACGATGTTGGGGTGGCGCAGGGTCGCCAGGGCCTTGACCTCCTGGTAGAACAGGCGCAGGCCCCGATGGAAGCGGTCCGCCTTGTCCCCGTCCAGCACCCGCACCGGTCCTCGTGCCGAGCGCTGACCCACCTCCTTGGGCAGGTACTCCTTGATTGCCACCTCGTCGTGGGTGTCCTCGTCCTCGGCGAGATAGATCAGGCTGAAACCGCCGCTGCCGAGCAGCTTGACGTTGCGGTAGCAGTCGAGTCGAGTGCCG
>JARRQB010000070.1:0-6773 GCA_037382265.1 Gammaproteobacteria bacterium
GGTGCAGGACGGTAGTCTGGTCATCGTTCAGGTGGTCAAGGACCCCCTGGGCACCAAGGGAGCACGCCTGACCACCAACATCTCGATCCCCTCGCGGTTCATGGTCTACATGCCGAACATGCACAACGTCGGCGTGTCGCAGAAGATCGAACAGGAGGAAGAGCGGACCCGTTTGCGCGACATTCTCAACCACTACGCCGAGGCCGCCGGGCTCAGGGGCGGCTTCATCGCGCGCACGGCTGCCGAGAGCGCCGACGAGTTTGCGTTGCGAGCCGACATGCAGTTCCTGCACCGGCTGTGGGAATCGATCCAGGCCGAAGCCGAGCGCGCCGACCCCAAGCAGTTGATCCACGAGGATCTGCCGTTGACCCTGCGCGCCCTGCGCGACCTCGTCGGGCCCGAGGTCGAGAAGGTGCGCGTGGACTCGCGCTCCGCCTGGAAGAAAGGCATGGAGTTCGCCCAGCAGTTCATCCCCGAGATGTCCGCACGCATCGAGTACTACCCCGGCGAGCGGCCGGTGTTCGACCTCTACGGGGTCGAGGACGAGATTCAAAAGGCGCTGGAGCGCAAGGTCGACCTCAAGTCCGGCGGTCACTTAGTCATCGACCAAACCGAGGCGATGACCACGATCGACGTCAACACCGGCGCCTTTGTCGGCCACCGCAACCTGGAGGAGACCATCTTCAAGACCAACCTCGAGGCGGCGCAGGCGATCTGCCGTCAGGTGAGGCTGCGCAACCTCGGCGGGATCATCATCATTGATTTTATCGACATGACCGACGAAGAGCACAAGCGCCAGGTGCTGCGGGCGCTGGAGCGCTGCCTGGCACGAGACCACGCCAAGACCCACATCTCCGAGGTCTCGGTATTGGGGCTGGTCGAAATGACCCGCAAGCGCACGCGCGAGTCGCTCGAACACGTGCTGTGCGAGTCCTGTCCGACCTGCAACGGCCGCGGTTTCATCAAGACCGCAGAAACCACCTGCTTCGAGATTTTTCGCGAGATCCTGCGCGAGGCCCGCCAGTTCGACGTCGAGTCGCTGCTGGTGCTGGCCGCCCAGGAGGTCATCGATCGGCTACTCGACGAGGAATCGCAGAACCTCGCCGAACTGGAGCAATTCATCGGCAAGCCCATCAAGCTGCAGGCCGAGGCGCTCTACACGCAGGAGCAGTACGACGTGGTGTTGATTTGAGGCGCCGGACGGCCAGGTACGGTTAGCCCGATGCGTGCCGCCGCGCATTTCCTCGGTCGACTGCTGACCGGCCTCATCCTGACCCTCGGCCTGCTGACAGTGCTCGCATTCGCGGCCACCCCGCTGCTGGAGAACTACCGCGAAGAGGTGGCCGGGATGCTCGCCGATCGGCTGGCGACCCCGGTGATCATCGACCGGCTCGAAGCCCACTGGCACCCGCTCGGTCCGCAGCTGCAACTCTCGGGGGTCCGCCTGGGAAGCGGGACCGACGTCGTGCAGCTCGGCGACGCCGAGCTGGACATCCACTGGCCGGGGCTGTTGGGCGACGACGCAGGCCTGCTGCGCCTGACCCTGCGCGACGCGCGCGTACTCGTGGTGCGCGAGACCAGCGGCCAAATCCACCTGGCCGGCGTGCCTACCCCGACTGCCGGCCGGCACGGCGACGACGGCAACGACAGCCAGAACGGCGATGCCTTCGTGTTACCGCTGCGCCTGCGCCTGCTCCAGACCGAGGTCGTCTGGGAGGACCGCAAACACGGCCGCCCGCCGCTGCGCCTGTTTCCGGTGACCACCGAACTCGCCGGTCGGGCGGGGGCCTGGCAGATCGAGGCCCGGATCGATTCCCCGCATGGCAGCGTCGCCGTCGCCGCGCGCGTGCGCGGGGCGCTGTCGGGGTTGCAGTGGCATGGCACGGCGCGGCTGCGCGTCGACGACCTCGACCTGCCCGCCCTCGTCGGCGCCTACCTGCCGGCCCACTACCACCTCGCCGGGATGCGGCTAAACGCCGAGCTGCTCAGCGATTGGCAGGACGCGCAGCCGAGCCGCGTAGAGGGACGACTGGAGGTGCGCGACCTGCGACTGGCGGGCGACGCCGAGGTTCACCTGAATCGCCTGAGTGCCGAATTCGCCTTTGCCCGCCGCGCCGCCGACTGGCGCCTGCAGATGGACGGGGTCCAGATCGAACGCGCAGGACGCACTTGGCCGCGCGGCCGGCTCGCCGCCGCCCTTAGCCAGACCGCCGGGGGGACGCCCCGGCTCGACTTCGGCGCCGACTTCGTCCGCCTCGAAGACGTGCTGGCCGTACTGATGATCCGCCCCCCCTGGCCGGAACTCGAACAGTTGGTCCGCACCATCGACCCACGGGCGGACCTACGCGACGTGCGCGCTTCGCTGAGCTTCGGCGACGAGGGCCCGGACTGGCGCTTCGCCGGCGAGGTCGAAGACCTGCGTCTGGAGCCCGGCGCCGCGAGCCCCGGAGTGACCGGCGTCGACGGTCGGGTGCGTGCCCGCGCCGACCAGGTGCAGATCGACCTGGACAGTCGGGATGCGGTCGTCGCCTTCGACGGGCTGTTCCGCGCCCCCCTCGCCCTCGACCACCTGACCGGCCGCCTCGATTGGCAGCCGGCCCCTACCGGCGGCTGGACCCTGACAAGCGACGAGCTGGTACTCGACTCACCGCACCTGAGCACGCGCAATCGCCTGCTGGCGCGGGCGGTCCCGGGCGAACCGCTGTTCCTGGACCTGCAGAGCGATTTTCGCGACGGTGACGGAACGCACGCCGGACTTTACTACCCGGTCGGAATCCTGAATCCGGAGCTGGTGGCGTGGCTCGATCGCAGCATCGTCGAAGGCCGGGTGACCAGCGGGACGGCACTGTTCCACGGCCCGATCGACGACTTCGCCTTCGACAAGACCCACAATGGACACTTCGAGGTCGTGTTCGAGGTGCGCGACGTGACCCTCGACTACCGCGAGGGCTGGCCTCGCCTGGAGGACGTCGAGGCCGAGCTGCGTTTCCACAACAACGACCTGGCGGTGACGATTGCTTCGGCCCGCGTCCTGGACAGCACGGTGCGCGGTGCCCGCGCCGTCATTCGCCGACTGAACCCGATCGCGCCCGTGGAGATCACCGGCTCGGTGGTCGGGCCCTTGGCCGATGAGCTGCGCATACTTGGCGAGGGGCCGCTCAGCCAGGACTTCGGGTCCTTCGTGGACGGTCTGCGCGCCGACGGCGAGGCGCGCCTGGACCTGGCGTTGAGTGTGCCGCTAGACACGCTCGGCGAGTACCGGCTGGACGGCAAGCTGCACTTCCTGGACAACCGGTTGGAGCTGGTCGACTGGGAACTGCCGCTGGAGGCGATCCGCGGCACCCTCGCCTTCGACCTGAGCACGCTGCGCGCCAGCGCCATCCGGGCCCGGGCACTCGGCAGCGACCTGTCGGTGGACGTCGGCAGGGGCAAAGCGGGCGGCACCTGGATCACCGCGCGAGGCCCGCTGGACATCCAGACCATCCAGCAGCGGCTTCCGCATATCCCCCTCGCGCGTGCTGGAGGGCGCAGCGACTTCACCGTCCAGGCAAGAGTACCCGACGTGACCGCGCCGCCCGACACCCCGACCGTCCTGGTCGTACGCTCGCAGCTGGAGGGCGTCGCGATCGACCTCCCACCGCCGTTCGGCAAACCGGCCACCGAGGCACGCGCGCTGACGGTGCAAGTTCCGGTGAGCGGTCGAGGCGGCGCCGTGCGCGTCACCTACGCCGATCGGCTGCGGGCGGTTGCGGCCGCCGACCTCTCGCGGGGCCACATTGTGTTGGGGACGGAAGGCGAAGCGACCCTGCCGACCCGGCCGATGCTGCGCGTCGACGGCCGGCTCGCGCGACTCGAAGCCGCGGCCTGGCTGGCCGTCATCGACGACTTGGCAGCCGCCGACGGCCGCGTCGTGCTGCCGGTGATGGAAGCGAGACTCGCGTTCGACGAGGTCGCCGCGGAGATCGGCACGCTGCCCGAGGTAAGCTTGGCGTTGGTTCACGAGTCCGGCCGTTGGCACGGTAGCGTGAACTCGCCGCGGTTGGTCGGCGGCTTTAGCGTCCCGGCCGACCTCGAGACCGACCCGATCGCGGTGGAACTGGAGCGGCTCGTGCTGGAGACCGAGTTCAGGGCCGAGGAACCGGTACCGGCCGATCCCTCTCCCCCCGCGCCGCTGGACCCGCGCGACCTGCCGAGTGTCGACCTGACCTGCCGCTCGCTCAAGATCAACCAGGCCGACCTCGGCGCGGCTAACGTCCGCTTGCGCCGGCAGGCCGACGGCTTGCACAGCGAGGTACTGCGGCTCGAAGGTGGGCAGGCCACGCTTGACGGCTCGCTGGCGTGGCGCTTCGGCGCCACCGGGATCCGGACCGAGGTCGACCTGCAGCTCGCCTCCGCCGACCTTGGCCAGCTGCTGGAGCAACTCGGCTTCACGCCGCAGCTGAACAACACCCCGTTCGAAGGCGAGGCCCGGCTGGCCTGGCCGCACGACCCGTTCCACCCCATGCCCGGGCTGTTGAGCGGGCAGTTGGAGCTCGCACTGGGCGAAGGCCGTCTACTCGACCTCGACCCGGGCGTGACCCGGGTGGTCGGCATCCTGAACTTTGCCGCGCTGCAGCGACGGCTGCGGCTGGATTTCAGCGATCTGTTCACGAAAGGCTTCAGCTTCGACAGCATCACCGGGACTTTCACGCTGGACGGCGGTAACGCCTACACCAACGACCTCGCGATCAGGGGACCGTCGGGCGAGATCGACATCGCCGGCCGCACCGGCCTGACGGCGCGGGACTTCGACCAGCTGGTGACTCTGACGCCGCGCCTGGACGCCACGCTACCGATTGCCGGCACTGTCGCCGGCGGCCCGCTCGCCGGCCTCGCGGTACTGCTCGCGCAAGAACTCATGAGCGACGAGGTCGACCGGATCAACCGCTTTCAGTACGCGGTGAAGGGCCCCTGGGCGGCACCCGAGGTCAGGGCGCTGGACAGCGGCGGGACCCTGTCCAAACTAGTGCGCGCCCTCTCTGCCGGCACCCGGGGGGACGACAACCGACCAACGCAAACGTCCCCCCCGGACCAACCCGACGGCAGCCCGGAGCCGGCGGAGGCCCCCGACTACAGCGAGGGCTCGCCGCTCGAGCGTTGGCTCGAACGGCTGGAGCCAAGCGGCAGCGGGCGGGAGATCCTGGAGGCGGGCGATTAGCCGGACATCCGTTTGAAAGTCGTGCCCGGCCGTGCCGTCAGAGGCCTGTGGTATCCTCGCAGCGCACCGGTCACGGGTGGGTTAGAAGCGTTCAGATGACAGCCGATTCGCACATCGTCGCCGCCGTGCAACTCGCCTCGGGTTCCATCGTGCAAGCCAATCTGATCGAGGTGGAAAAGCAGGTCGTCAAGGCGGCGAATGCCGGTGCCAGCCTGATCGTGCTGCCGGAGAACTTCGGCTTCATGGGCAATACCTGTAGCGACATCCCCAAGATCCGCGAGCAGCCCGGCAGCGGACCGCTACAGGACTTTCTCGCCCAGTTGGCCGCCCGGCTCGGGGTCTGGATCGTCGGCGGCACCGTGCCGTTGTTCGGCGACCACCCGGACAAGGCGCGCGCCGCCTGTCTGGTCTACGACGAGCGGGGCGCGTGCGTGAGCCGCTACGACAAGCTGCACCTGTTCGACGTGCAGCTGGCGGAAAACGGCGAAAAATACGAGGAATCCGCGAGTTTCGAACATGGCGAGCGCAGCACCGTGGTGGACAGCCCGGTTGGCCGGCTGGGCCTGGCCATCTGCTACGATCTGCGCTTTCCCGAACTGTTCCGGGAACTGGTCGAAGCGGGTGCCGAGATCATCGCGCTGCCGGCAGCCTTCACCGCGGTGACCGGCAAAGCCCACTGGGAGACCCTGGTGCGCGCGCGGGCCATCGAGAACCTGGTGTACCTCATCGCCGCCGGCCAGGGCGGTTTCCACGTCAACGGGCGAGAAACCCACGGACACAGCATGATCGTAGACCCCTGGGGCACGATCCTCGCGGAGCAGGCACGCGGGGCCGGGGTGGTCACCGCCAGAATCGATCACGAGCGCCTGTGCGCCACGCGCCGCAGCTTTCCCTGCCTGGAGCACCGTCGCTTGCGGTAGCCAGCCAGGCACGCCGCCTTGAATGTCGCGACGACCGCCGCCATATCCCCCCGACGTCTTCGGAGTACCGTATGCCTATGTCCCAACCATTGGATATCGCCCGCCAGACGCTGCTCGATCTGCCCGGCCTGCAAGAGCACGACCTCGCCAGGGTCATGGATCGCCTGCTGGCGGCCGACGTGGACGCCGCGGACGTGTACTTCCAGCACTCGCGCCTCGAGTCCTGGGTGCTCGAAGACGGCCTGATCAAAGAGGGAAACCACACCATCGAGCAGGGCGCGGGCCTGCGCGCGGTCAGCGGCGAGAAGACCGGCTTCGCCTACACCGACGACCTGCGGCTGGAGGACTTGCTCGAGGCCGCCGGGGCGGCACGCGCGATCGCCCGCGGCGGCCGGCAGGGGCGTCTGCAGGTGCGCGCGGCCGCCCCGGCCAAACCGCTCTACCCGGCCATCAACCCGCTGGACAGTCTGGACGCCGATGCCAAGATCGGGTTGCTCAAGCGCCTGGACGCGGAGGCGCGGGCGCAGGATCCGCGCGTCCAGCAAGTGGTGTGCAGCATCGTCGCGGCGCACGACGTCGTCCTCGTGGCCGCAAGCGACGGCAGCCTGGCCGGCGATGTGCGCCCACTGGTGCGCGTCAACGTCCAGGTCATCGCC
>JARRQB010000071.1:0-7580 GCA_037382265.1 Gammaproteobacteria bacterium
CGTAGCCGTGTTTCAGGATCCCCTCGTACCACTTCGGGTTGAGCACGCGGGTGCGGGTCTCGAGTTCCACCTGTTCGGCGAGGGTGCGCACCTTGCCGTCGCCGCCGGTCTGGTCGGAGATATAAACGGGCACCTTGGCGCCGCCGGAGCGACTGATCGCGCGGCTGATGCCGCCGAGCGTGTCGAAATAGTGGTCGACCGTGGTCACGCCGAGTTCCACCGAGTCGAGGTTTTGGTAGGCAAGCTGTACGCCGGCGAGCATCTTACCGAGCAGTTCGGTATGTCGTACCGGCTTGCCCGAACACCCGTAGGCGAAGCTCTTGCGCTGTGTATAGGTTTCGGCCAGTTCGTCCTCGTCGTCCCAGCGGCTGTTGTCGATCAGCATGTTGACGTTCGAGCCGTACGCCTGCTCGGCGTTGCTGAACACCCGCAGCGCGGCGGTCTCGAGGTCGCACCCCTGCTCCGCCTGGTAGGCCAGGCTGTGCTTGCGCAGGAAGTTCTGTTCGAGCGGTTCGTCGGCGCTCGCCGCCAGGTAGGCAGCCTCGGCGAGCAGCTTGGTCTGCAGTGGCAGCAGGTCGCGGAAGATGCCCGAGAGGGTCATCACGACGTCGATGCGCGGCCGGCCCAGTTCCTCGAGCGGCATCAGGGCGGCCCCGGCCACCCGGCCGTAGCTGTCGAAGCGCGGCCGGGCGCCGATGAGCGCGAGCGCCTGGGCGATTGGGCAGCCTTCGGTCTTCAAGTTGTCGGTTCCCCACAGGACCAGTGCGATCGACTCGGGCAGCGCGTTGCCCTCGGCCATGTGGCGTGCCAGCAATTGCTCGGCCTGGCGCGCGCCGTCCTGCACGGCGAAGGCGCTGGGCAGGCGGAAGGGGTCGAAGCCGTGCAGGTTTCGCCCGGTCGGCAGAATGCCCGGGTTGCGCAGCAGGTCGCCGCGTCGCGGGTCGTCTCCCCGAGTGGCGCCGTGGCGAGCGCAAGTGCCCGTTCCGGCGTGGCGCCGTCGACCAGCGCTTCGACCACCGCCCGATCGAGCGCCTCGCCCCGTGAGGCCCGGGCGAGCGCGAGGAGCATGTCGACGCGCTCGGCGGGCGAGGGCGCGTCGCCGACCACGTGGAGGCCGTAAGGAATCAGCGTCTCCTCCAACTCGACCAGGGCCAGGCGCAGACGCTCGACTTCGGCTGCGGCGTCGGCCCCCCAGGGCGCGCCCTCGGCGGCCGCCTCGACCAGGTCGAGTTCGGTCGCCTGAGCCTGTATCAGTTCGGCCAGGTCGGCGTGCCTGGTCGCATCCTGGGCGTCACGTAAGCGCCAGCGCTCGATCGAGGCCTTCAGTTCGGCCAGGCCGCGGTACAGGTCGGCTTGGGCGATGGGCGGCGTGAGGTAGGTCAGCAGCGTGGCGGCGGCGCGGCGCTTGGCGATCAGACCCTCGGACGGGTTGTTCGAGGCGTACAGGTAGAAGTTCGGCAGGTCGCCGATCAGGCGGTCCGGCCAGCAGGCTGCGGACAGACCTACCTGTTTGCCGGGCATGAACTCGAGTGCGCCGTGGGTGCCGAAGTGCAGCACCGCATGAACGTCCAGGTCCTCGCGCAGATAGCGGTAGAAGGCCGCGAACGCGTGCGTGGGTGCGAAACCCTGCTCGAATAGCAGACGCATCGGGTCGCCCTCGTAGCCGAAGGCGGGTTGGATGCCCACAAAGACGTTGCCGAACTGTGCGCCCAGCACGAAGATCGACCGCCCGTTGCTCAGCTGACGGCCTGGCGCCGGGCCCCACGCCGCCTCGATGTCTTCCAGCCAGGGCTCGCGGCCCACGTGTCGGTCGACGTCGATCAGGGCGTGTACGTTGGCGTGTGTGCCGTGGCCCGCGGCGTTGCCTTCGACGATGCGCGTGCGCAGGGCGTCGACGCTCTCTGGCAGCTCAACCGTGTAGCCCTCGGCGTGCAGGGTGCGTAGCGTGTTGTGCAAAGACGTGAACACCGACAGGTGCGCCGCCGTACCGGTGTTGCCGGCGTTGGGCGGGAAATTGAACAGCACCACCGCCAGACGCCGCTCGGCACGCGGTGTTCTGCGCAACCCCACCAGGCGTGCCACGCGTGCCACCAAGGTGTCGACGCGCTCGTCGTGGCCGTGCATGTCGTGCGCCTTGCTGCCGTCGGCGGCCTCCGCGCGTCCGCCGAACACGATAGGCCCGGTAGCGCCGTCTAATTCGGGGATGGCCACCATCATGGTCGCCTCGATCGGCATGAGCCCCTGCGCCGAGTGCTCCCATTGCTCGAGCGTCTGAAACTCGACGGGCTGGGCGGTGATGTAGGGTACGTCCAGGGTCGCCAGCAGGTTCTCGGCGGCGCGCGCGTCGTTGTAGGCCGGTCCGCCGACCAGTGAGAAGCCGGTGAGCGACACCACCGCGTCGACCGTGGCTCGTCCCTCGTGCATGAAGAAGCGCTCGACCGCCGGGCGCGCGTCGAGTCTGGTGGCAAAAGCCGTGACCACGGACAGGCCTCGCGCCTCCAGGCACTCGATGACCTGGTCGTAGTGCGCGGTGTTACCCGCCAGGACGTAGGAGCGCATGATCAGCAGCCCCACGCGGCCACGCGCGTCGCCGGGCGCCGCGGGCAGATTCCGGGCGTGTTCCCCGATGCGCCCGGCGAGGCGCGGGTGGTACACGCCTGTCTCGGGGTATTCGATCGGGGAACCCGCCTGGACACGGCCGCGCAGCGGGCGGCGCGGGCCGTCGGCATAACGGTCGACCAGAAACCGTACCATCCGATTGAGGTTGTCCTCGGAGCCCGCCAGCCAGTACTGCAGCGTTAGAAAGTAGGCGCGCAGGTCCTGTGCCGTGCCGGGGATGAAGCGCAGGATGCGCGGTAGCTGGCGCAACACCGAGAGTTGTTGCGCGCCGGCGCTGCGCTGGGTGCCCTTGCGCGTGCCGCGCAGACGCTTGAGCAGTGCCAGCGGCCCGCCCTGCTGGCCGTCCATGGTGAAGCGGCCCATGCGGGTGAGACGCATCACCTCGCTCGCCGACATGCAGCAGACCATCGCGTCGCACGCGGGCTGGCGTGCGCTGAGTGCCGGCAGCACGGCGTTGATGTGGTCCTCCATCACCAGCATGGTGACCAGGATGATGTCGCCCCTGGCGATGTCTTGGCGACACGCCTCGAGCGCAGCCGGAGAATCCTGCCAGTCGGCGGCGGCGTGCACGCTGAGTTCAAGCCCCGGCAGGTCGCGTGCCAGCACCGCCTGCGAGCGTTCCACCGTGCCCGTGAGGTGGTTGTCCAGCGTGACCAGCACGACCCGCAGCGGGGTCGCGTCAGCGGCCGAAGTGCGCCTTGGCTTCATAGAGTGTCTCCACGCTGATGGTGTCAACGCCGCGCTCGCGCGCGAACGACTCGGTATTGCGACGCGCCTTGCCGCGCACGAAGAAGGGAACCTTGCGCAGCTCCAATTCGGCCGAGGGTTCCCAGTCCACTTGGTTGTTGGCAGCGCGCTGCGACGTGGCGACGGGCGCGGCCTGGTCATGAAACTCGAAGTCCTCTCGAAACATCGTCAGCAGGTGTTCTTCCAACCCCATCATCAGGGGGTGGACCCAGGTGTCGAAGATCACGTTGGCGCCCTCGAAGCCCATCTGCGGCGAGTAGCGCGCCGGAAAGTCCTGAACGTGGGCCGGCGTGGAGATCACCGCGCAGGGGATGCCGAGGCGTTTGGCGATGTGGCGCTCCATCTGGGTGCCCAGCACCAGTTCCGGCTGCAACTCGGCGACGCGCGCCTCGACGGCGAGGTAGTCGTCCGTGATCAGTGCCTCGATGCCGTGGGAACGGGCAGCCTCGCGCACGGTACGGGCCTGCTCGCGGGCGTAGGTGCCGATGCCGACGACATCGAAGCCCAGCTCGTCTCGCGCCACGCGGGCGGCGGCAACGGCGTGGGTTCCGTCGCCGAACACGAACACCCGCTTACCGGTCAGGTAGGTGGCATCGACCGAGCGCGAGTACCAGGGCAGGCGGGATTGGGTCTCGGCCAATGCCGTGGTGGGGTCGACACCGGTCACCTCGGCGACCTCGCGCACGAAATCCCGGGTCGCGCCCACGCCAATCGGTACCGTGCGGATCACCGGTTGGCGAAACGTGCGCTGCAGCCAGGCGCAGGCGGTGTCGGCGGTTTCGGGGTACAGGCATACGTTGGCATCGGCCTCGGGCAGGCGCAGCAGGTCCTCGGGCGTCGCCCCGGCGGGCGCCACCACATTCACCTCGACGCCCATGGAGGCCAGCAGCCGTGTCACTTCGGCCACGTCGTCGCGACACCGGAAACCGAGCACCGTAGGGCCGAGGAGGTTCACCCGCGGTGCCTGGCCAGCGGGGCGCGCCGGCCGCGTCCAGCCGGGCTCGGGGGTACGTGGCGCCAACAGGCCGCGGACCAGATGGTAGAAGGTTTCGCTCGCGCCCCAGTTCTCTTTACGCGAGTAGGCCGAGAGTTCCAGCGGGATGACCGGCACGGGCAGCTCGGCGCCGGCGGCGAGCGAGCCGGGCTGGTCCTGCAGCAGCTCTGCGGTGCAGGAATCGCCGACCAGCATCAGCTGCGGGCGGAAGCGCTCGTAGGCGGAGCGCAGGGTGCGAATGACCAGCTCCGCGGTGTCGCCGCCCAGGTCGCGTGCCTGGAAGGTGGTGTAGGTCACCGGTGGGCGCCGGCCCTGGCGCTCGATCATCGTGAACAGCAGGTCCGCGTAGGTGT
This sequence comes from Gammaproteobacteria bacterium, assembly GCA_037382265.1. Taxonomy (GTDB): domain Bacteria; phylum Pseudomonadota; class Gammaproteobacteria; order Chromatiales; family Chromatiaceae; genus JARRQB01. The sequence goes on from JARRQB010000071.1 coordinate 4,714, forward strand.
CGCCCTGTGGTGCGTGCAGGACCATGTGGACACGCTCCAAGGAGGCCGCGACCCGCAGCGCGCCCATGTGCGGTGGTCCTTCGTAGGTCCAGAAAGCGAGTTCCATAAGCTCAGAACCCCAGCCGTTCCTGGCGGACCAGCGGGCGGGCAAACAGCTCGGCGAGGTCGCCGGCCTGGTCGAAGCCCTGGATGGGTGAAAACAGCAATTCGATGGACCACTTCGTGCGGAGTCCTTCGGCCTCGAGCGGATTGGCGATGCCCAGTCCGCACACCGTGAGGTCGGGGCGTGTGGCGCGCACGCGCTCGAGCTGCGGGTCGAGGTCCTGGCCCTCGGTGACGCGCAGTGCCGACGGCAGCAGCGGCACCTCGCCGGCAAGCATTTGCTGATCGACGAAAGGCGTGCCGACCTCGAGCAGCGTCACGCCGCACTCGCGCCCCAGGAAACGGGCGAGCGGAAGCTCGAGCTGTGAGTCGGGCAGGAAGGCGACGCGCTTGCCGGCAAGCTGCGCGCGGTAGCGCTCGAGCGCTCGGGTGGCGCGCGCCAGCGGCGCGGCAGTCACCCGGGCAAAGCGCTCGGGCGCCACGCCCCAGGCCGTTGCAGCGGCTCGCAGCCAGGCCAGCGTGCCCTCGGCGCCCAGCGGGTAAGGTGCGTTCAGGAGCGTCGCCCCGCGCTGTTCCAGCGCGCGCACGGTCTCGCCGACATAGGGCTGGGCCGCTAGCACCAGCGTCGCGGGACCGACCGGCGGCAGCGCGGTGGCGCGGCGCGCGGGCAGAAAGGTCACCGGGGCCACGCCGAGTTCCTCGAACAGCCGCGCGAACTGATCCTCGACGATGTCCGACAGGGTGCCGACCACCATCAGCGAACGCCCGCGCTCGGCCGGCAGGTCCGGCACCAAACGGTGCAGGCAGCTGTCCTCGCCCTGGGTGAAGGTGGTCTCGATGCCGCTGCCGGAGTACTCGGCAAAGCGCACGCGACCGGCGTAGGCGCGGTTCAGCCGCTCGGCGGCATTGGCCAAGTCGAGCTTGATCACCTCCGACGGACAGGAGCTGACCAGGAAAACGGTGCTCAGGTCAGGTCGGCGGCCGATCACCTGGGCGACGACCCGGTCGAGTTCGGCATTGCAGTCCGCCATGCCCGCCAGGTCGCGGTCCTGCAGGACGGCCGTGGCGAAGCGCGGCTCGGCGAAGATCATCACCCCGGCGGCCGACTGCAGCAGATGGGCACAGGTGCGCGAGCCGACCACCAGGAAGAAGGCGTCCTGGATCTTGCGGTGCAGCCAGATGATCGAGGTGAGGCCGCAGAACACGGCGCGCTGGCCGCGTTCACGCTCGAAGGCCAGCGCCTCGCAGCCGGTCGCCACCGGCGGGATGCTCACCCTGGCCGAAACGCCACTCATTCGACCGCTCCGGCCAGGGTGGGTACCCGGTGGCGCACCGCCTGACCCTCGAGGCGGGCGGCGCGCAGCTTGAGCAGGAACTGGGCGGCGTTGACCAGGTAGCTCGCGTAAGCGGCCAGGGCGAGGAACATCTGGCCCTGCGGGTCGAGCAGATCGAACCGCCAGGCCGCCAGGTAAGCCGTGTGCAGCGCCAGCACGAGCATGCTCACGACGTCCTCCCAGAAGAAGGGTCGGGCAAACAGGTATTGGCCGAACACGTCTTTCTCCCAGATCGAACCCGTGATCATGATGGCGTAGAGCAGCAGGGTCTTGACCACCACGGAGGCAGTGGCCGCTTCCAGACCCGCGCCGCTGGCGAGGTAGCGCAAGACCAGGACCAAACTGACCAGGAACACCACGAACTGCAACGGTGCGAGCAACCCCTGGACCAGGGTCCAGCGCGAGGCGTCGCGCCGCTGCCGCTCTTCGAGCGTGTACAGCGGGGTTCGGCCTGGGTGCTCGGCGTCTAGCGGCATGGGTCGTCTCTCGCGGGTGGCGATCGTCCTTGCTAGCAATTTAGTCGGCAAAAACGGAGCTGTCAATTCAACATGACACATCACGAAGTCCATTTCACTTGACAACTGGTCGGGGGACGGCTTGACTTTCAATCAAGTAGAATTGAGGGTTTGTTCCGTACGCCTTCGCGGTGACCGATGGTAAAAGTTTCCATAGCTTCACCAGATAGCGTGCTGTCGAGCCTTGATAGCGCGTCCATCGCCCGGTTGCTCGAGACGGTCTCGGACCTGTCGTTGGTGATCGACGCCAATGGCTCGATTGCAGCACTTTCCGTCGGTAGCGAAGACTTGCGGGGCGAGCTTGAACAGTCCTGGCAGGGCCGGCTCTGGGCCGATACCGTCGTCGAGGAGAGTCGGGCCACGGTTGCCCAACTGACGGAGCTCGCCCGCGCCGAGGACGGCGTCCCGGTCTGGCGCGAGGTTGTTCATCGGCTGCCCGACGGGGCCGAGCTGCCAATGCGCTACTGCGTCGCCGCGGTGACCGGCAGCGGCCGACTGCTTGCCATCGGCCGGGACTTGCGGGCGCTCGCGGCGATGCAGCAGCAGGTCCTGAATGCCCAGCTCGCCCTCGAGCAGGACTACTGGCGGCTGCGGCAGCTCGAGACCCGCTACCAGCTACTGTTCCAGATGACCGGCGACGCGGTGCTGGTGGTCGACGAGGTCACCGGCAAGATACTCGAGGCCAACCCGACAGCCAACGCATTGCTCGGCGCGGCGGAGTCTCCGGTCATCGGCAAGGGCTTTCCCGTCGGTTTCGACGAGGCCGGTGCGGCAGAGGTGCGCGACCTACTCGCCGAGGCCCGTGCGGTGGGCCGTGGCCAGGTGGACAACATCCACCTGGCACGCGGAGATCAACCGGTGTCCGTCACTGCTCACATGCTGCGTCAGGACAATGAGACGCGCTTTCTGGTGCGGC